>CBQVAZ010000043.1:0-13185 GCA_967720205.1 uncultured Gemmatimonadaceae bacterium
CAAAGGCGAGTGGACCGATGATGTTGAGCGCTGCCGGGAGCGGCTGCGGCGACGGAGGGAGCGCGAGCATCACGTTCATGACGCCCAGCGTCACAACGCCTGTCGCACCGACCGCGACGTTGTAGATCGGGCGGCGCGACTCCCACCAATCAATGACTGCGCCGGCGCTCTCCGGGATGGCGGCCGGCGGCCGGAAGAAAATTCGCGTCAGTGCCGTCACCCTGTCTCCGCATGAAGTACTTTGCAGTATAAAGGACGACGCGGGCGAGAGCAAGTCACAGGATGAGGTCTGAGGTCTGAGGCCAGAGGTCTGAGGCACAGGACCAGGGCGTCAGGCATTTGCTCAGACCTCAGACCTCCGACCTCAGACCTACCCTACGGCGTGACCGTCTTCGGCTCCAGCTTCGCCGCCCAGAGGCCCGAATTGAAGTCGGTGAAGAGCACATGCCCTTTCCACGGCATCGCGTTCATCACGAACGGTGCGTTCGCCGTGAATCCCTTGGGGTCGTACGGCTTGTATACGGCGATCTCCCGGCGCTGCTCGGCGAGATTGCCTAACAACTCGCCGGAGACGTCGACGACGCGGACGCCGCCATCATAGTACGCCTGATACAGCACGTCGTCTTCGACAATGATGTCGTGCGAGCCGTAGTCCTCGAGATGATAGCGTCCGACCTTCTTTGGATGCATCGGATCGGTGAAGTCCACGATGTGCGTGTAGCCGCCTGACGTCTGCGGCTGTCCGCCGCCTTCGTAGATCGTGTTCCAGTAGTTCGTCCCCTCCCACACCTTTCCTTGGCGATTCATCTCTTCGTCGCCGATGAAGAGGTACGTCTTACCGGTCGCCTTCTGATAGTAGGGATAGATCTCGTGACCGCTGTTGATCGGGAACACGGTAATGAGCTTGGGCTTCTCGACGGATCCGCCGTACTTCCCGTTGCCGACGTCGACGACCACGGTGCCGGCGCCGTACTGCGCCGAATAGGCTATTCCGTCGCGCACCCAGAGATCGTGAATGTAAGCGTTAGGGTGCTTGTACTCGCCGACCTTGCGCGGCTTCGTGATGTCTTTGACGTCGATGATGATGTACTTCTGGCCGCCCGAGATCGCGAACAGATAATCGTTCGTCGCAAAGACGTTATGCACGCCGCCCGTTAGGTCTTCGCTGTAGACCGATGCGATCTTCGGGTGCGCCGGTGTCGCGAGGTCGAGAATCACGACGCCGTTGACGCGATTCGCGGCGCCTTCCTTCGTCATCACGCCGTAGCGCCCATCGGGCGACACTGTCACGTCGTTGATCGTGCGCGCATCGACCTGGATTGAATCGGTCTTGACCGGATTGTTGAGGTCCGTGATGTCGAAGATCATGCCATAGCCGTCGCCGCCCCACGTCCCAACCAAGGCATAGTCGCGACCGTCCTTGCCGGTCCACGGCCACAGGTCTGACGTATGCGTACGATTGATGCTGCCGCGCCCGGTTACTGTAATGCGACGCCTAACGTCTCGCGGCTTGGCGTCGATCACAGTGCGTGCCGTGACGGTCCCCGACTGCGCGATCAACGTGAAACGTCCAGGTGCGTTCGCCGTGAAGACGTCGCGATCGATCACATGATCGATGATCGCCGGGCCACCAGGAGCAACCGTCGTGTCGTCAGGCGTATAGATGAAGCTCCACGCGATCTTCGCGTCGTCGACAGCCGCGCCGTTGGATCGCTTTGCCGTCGCGGAGAGTCGGACGACGTCGCCGGTGCGGACGGTCGTTTCCTTGATGCTCACCTCCACGCTCGTTACGGGATTCGGCGCGATTGTATAGCGCTGCTGCGCGCTGACCCCTTCCGCTTCAGCGGAAACGGTCGTCGCACCGGGCTTGAGCGCCGTCACGTTGCCGAAGCGATCGACCGTCGCCACGGATGGATCCGACGAGCGCCACGTCACCGTTAGGCCCGGTCGAGCGCTGCCGTCGGCGTGGGAGCCAAGCGCTGTATGCGCGAGCATGACGCCGACGTACAATCGACCAGGCTCCGGGACGATCTCGAGCTTCGATAGCGCCGGCCACGTGATCAGCACCGGAATTTCGAGCGTTATCGGCGGCGCATTCGGCGCTCCCTGAGCGACTGCAACTGCGGTGAACGACCCAGCCTTGAGTCCTTTGATCGTTCCCTCACCAACCGAAACCGCCATGAGCGGTCCGTTTACGAACACGCGTGCGTTCGGGATGGCATTTCCTTGCGCGTCGTACGCCGTCACCTTGAGCGGCGTCGATTCACCGGCTTTGACGGTTATGCGCGCCGGTTCGGCGACGAGCTTCGCGACCGGGGGTGGCTGCGAAGGTGTCGTTGTTTGTTGCGCGGCAAGTGCGCTGCTCGAGCAAACGAGTAGCGCGCGAATGACGGACACGACTTTCATGGTGGGCTCCTGGGGCTGCTTCGGCATAGCGCAGCGAGCGTCGAATATGGCTCGCGGCGTGAATGGCAGAAAGCGGTGACCGCGCGGATCGAGCCTTCGGCTCGCCCCGTGTGCCGCCCCAATCGCCGGGGTAAATTGGCCGGCGGTTCGATATCCTCCCGATACACTCGTCCACGATCTCGCCATGCGTCGTTTAGCTCTCTCTATCGCTTTCCTCGTCACGGCCGTGCCCGCTGTCAGCCGAGCGCAAAGCTTTCCATCCCCGGACCCGGTGCTGCGGCGCATGTGGGCGCTCGGGATGGACAGCTCGCAGGTCTACTCGCTCGCGCAGGTCCTGTCCGACTCCGTCGGTCCGCGCCTAACGGGGACACCGGGCATCAAGCGCGGTAATGACTGGCTTGTGAGCCGCTACACCGCGTGGGGCATCCCGGCGCGGAACGAGCAGTATGGCACGTGGAAGGGCTGGCAGCGGGGAGCCAGCCACATCGATCTCATCTCGCCGCGCGTGCGCACGCTCGAGGGGATGATGCTTGCATGGAGCCCGGGAACGGGCGGCAAAGATGTGACAGGCGCCGCTGTCATCCTGCCGGAGCTCGCCGACAGCAACGCGTTCGTTAGGTGGCTCTCAGAGGTCAAGGGCAAGTTCGTGCTCATTTCCATGCTGCAGCCGACCTGCCGTCCTGATGCGGACTGGGAGCAGTTCGCCACAAAGGAGTCCTTCGACAAGCTCAAAGACGAGCGCAACAAAGCGCAGATCGCGTGGAATCGCCGCGTCGCCAACACGGGGTACACGGTGGGGCTGGGAACAGGCACGTTAGGCAGGCGCCTCGAGCAGGCCGGGGCTGCGGGCGTCATCGCATCGCGCTGGTCCAACGGATGGGGCGTGCAGAAGGTCTTCGGGAGCCTCTACCAGGAGCGTGTGCCGGCGATCGACATCGGCTGCGAGGATTACGGTCTGGTGTACCGGCTCGCCGAGAACGGTCAGGCGCCGATGCTGCGCGTGCGCAGCGAGTCGCAGTTCCTGGGGGATGTTCCGGTCTTCAACACGATCGCGGAAATCAAGGGAAGCGCGAAGCCTAACGAATACGTCGTGCTGTCGGCGCACTTCGACTCATGGGACGGCGGTTCCGGGACGACGGACAACGGAACCGGCACGATCACGATGCTGGAGGCGATGCGCATCCTGAAGCTGGCGTACCCGAACCCGAAGCGGACGATCATCGTCGGGCACTGGAGCGGCGAGGAGCAGGGGTTGAACGGCTCGCGCGCCTGGGCCGAGGACCATAAGGAAGTCGTGAGCGGATTGCAGGCGTTGTTCAATCAGGACAACGGCACGGGCCGCGTCGTGAACCTCTCGTCGGCTGGTCTCCCCAAGGCGGCCGGCAATCTGGCGCGCTGGGTCGCGCAGATTCCCGAGGACCTGACGCGCGGGATCACGTTAGGCTTTCCGGGCGGGCCCGCCGGCGGCGGCTCGGACAACGCGTCGTTCGCCTGCTACGGTGCGCCGGGCTTTGGGCTCGGCGCGTTGAACTGGAATTACGGCACGTACACGTGGCATACGCAGCGCGACACGTTCGACAAGATCGTGTTCGACGACCTGACGAACAACGCGACCCTGACGGCGATGCTGGCGTACCTCGCGAGTGAGGATCCCGAGACTGTCGCGCGGGATCGTCGTTCGTTCGACCGAGGCCCGCGACCCGTTGCCACCGGTGGCCCGGGGCAGTTTCAGCCGCCGTCGGGGTGGCCGGCGTGCACTCCGCCGCTGCGCGACGCGAGCCGGTACTCGAGGTAGTGCTTCTCAACCTTTTCGATTACGAGCGAGCAGCCGCGGAGTGTCTTCCTGAGCCCGCGTTAGGCTACCTCACGGGCGGCGCGAACGACGAAGTGACGCTGCGTGCGAATCGTGAGGCGTTCGACGCGATCTCGATTCGCTATCGCACGATGATCGACGTCTCGACGCGTGACTTGAGCGCGTCCGTCTTGGGGACGCGGATCGCGTGGCCGGTGCTCATCGCGCCGACTGCGATGCAGCGGCTCGCGCATCCGGAGGGCGAGTGCGCAACCGCGCGGGCGGCGAGCCGGCTCGAGACGATCATGATCGTATCGACGACGGCGACCGTGGGATTAGCGGACGTGCGCGCCGCAACCAAGTCTCCCATGTGGTTTCAGAGTTACATCTATCGCGATCGCGGCGTGACCGGGGCGCTGCTCGAGCGGGCGCGCGAAGTCGGCTACCAGGCTATCGTGCTGACTGTCGACGCTCCGATGCTCGGCCGGCGCGAGCGCGACGTGCGCCACGGTTTTCACCTCCCCGCTGGCCTCAAGCTGCCTAACGCGGAACTGGCCGGTGAAGGCGAGCTGCCCGAGACGAGCGGCGATTCGTCGCTGGCGCAGCATCTGGCGCGCACGCACGACGCCGCACTGACCCCGAAGGACATCGGCTGGATGCGCGAGCTCACGGGTCTACCTGTAATCGTCAAAGGCATCGTGCGTGGCGACGACGCCAAGCGCGCCATGGATCAGGGAGCGGCGGCCATCGTCGTTTCGAACCATGGCGGCCGGCAGCTGGATACGGCGATTGCGGGCATCCGCGCTCTGCCGGAGGTCGTTGAGGCTGTGAGCAATCGTGGCGAGGTGTACGTGGACGGCGGTGTCCGTCGCGGAACCGACGTCGTCAAGGCTATCGCGTTAGGCGCACGCGCTGTGCTGCTCGGGCGCCCCATTCTGTGGGGCCTGGCCGTGAATGGAGAGCAGGGAGTTGTCGACGTTCTTTCACTTTTGCGTGATGAAATCGATCTGGCGATGTGCTTGTGCGGCTGCCGGAACGTCTCTGAGATCACGCGCGACCTGATTGCCTAACTGGAGGTCGTCAGATGGCCTCCGACGCAAGAACCCTGAATGCTCCACTCTGGATGCCGTCTGCGGAACGCAGAGCGGGCAGCCAGCTGTACGCGTTCGCGCGCCGGGTCAGGGATTCAGGCAACGTCGATGCGCTCAAGCCCGACGGCACGCTGGACTACGAGGCATTGCACGCCTGGTCAATCGGACACCCTCGCGCGTTTTGGACAGAAGTGTGGCGTTTCTGCGGTGTCGTCGCGGACCCGCGGCCGGAGCAGCCGGCCTGGGATGAGGTGCTGATCGGCGACGACCGCGTGGCGCCGCCGGATCCCTCGTTAGGCCCGCGCTGGTTTCGCGACGCGCATCTCAACTTCGCCGAGAACCTTTTGCGCTTCCGAGAAGAGCGCGAAGCGCTCGTGAGCTGGGGGGAAAATGGGCGTCTCGCCTCGCTCACGTTTAGAGAGCTGCATCAGGCGGTGGCGCGTGTGGCGGTGGCGCTCAAAGCCGCTGGCGTGAAGCAAGGTGATCGCGTGGCGGGGTTCCTTCCGAATATTCCCGAGGCTGTGATTGCCATGCTCGCCACGGCGAGCATGGGCGCGGTGTGGTCGTCGTGCTCGCCGGACTTTGGAGTCAACGGCGTGCTCGATCGCTTCGGTCAGATCGAGCCAAAAGTACTCATCGCCGCCGATGGTTACCGATATGCTGGTAAACTAATCGACACGTTGGAGCGAGTGCGTTCGGTCGCCGCAGCCCTGCCGCGACTGGAGCGCCTGGTGCTCGTCCCGTTTCTGCGATCCGAGGATGAAGTCGCGGATGCAGCCGAGACGATGAACCTAACGCGCACCGCGTCTGCGGTGCTCTGGAGCCAATGGACCGCAGCCGCAGGTCACGGTAATGGCGGGTCGCCACTCGAGTTCGCGCGGCTGCCATTCGATCATCCGCTGTTCATCATGTACTCGTCAGGCACCACGGGGTTGCCCAAGTGCATGGTACACGGTGCCGGCGGCACATTGTTGCAGCATCAGAAGGAGCATGTGCTGCACACGGATCTGAGCTCGCGTGACCGCATCTTCTTCTTCACGACGTGCGGCTGGATGATGTGGAACTGGCTCGTCAGCTCGCTGGCCGTCGGAGCCACGGTCGTGCTGTACGATGGGGCGCCGCTGGCTCCGCACACGAGGATCCTGTGGGATATGGCGGAGCGAGAGCGCCTAACGGTGTTCGGTGTGAGCGCCAAGTATCTCGCGCTCGCGGAGAAGGAGGGTCTCGTGCCTCGCGAGACTCACGACTTATCCGCGCTGCGCACCGTCCTGTCCACGGGGAGTCCACTGGCGCCGTCGGGGTTCGACTATGTCTATCGCGACGTGAAGACTGAGGTACATCTGGCAAGCATATCAGGCGGCACGGACATCATCTCGTGCTTTGCGTTAGGCAATCCGACAGCAGCGGTGTGGCGCGGCGAGCTACAGTGCCGCGGACTCGGCATGGCGGTGGAAATATTCGATCACAACGGAAACGCGCAGCGCGCTGGGGACGGCCCGGGCGAATTGGTGTGTACCAAACCTTTCCCCTCGATGCCCGTAACCTTTTGGAATGATCCAACCGGTGCCAAGTACCGCGAGGCGTACTTCGATCATTTCCCGAACGTCTGGCGACATGGCGACTGGGCCGAGCTTACGGAGCACGGCGGGCTCGTGATCACTGGGCGCAGCGACGCGACGCTGAATCCGGGCGGCGTGCGGATTGGAACTGCAGAGATCTATCGCCAGGTCGAGCAGCTTCCTGAGATCCTCGAGAGTCTCGTCATCGGTCAGGACATAAAGACACCGACCGGAGAGAGCGATGTGCGCGTCGTTCTATTCGTTCGGCTGCGAGAAGGAAATACGCTCGATGACGCGCTGCGTGAGCGGATCAAGCGACACATTCGCCAGAACACGACGCCGCATCATGTGCCCAAAGTCGTGGTGCAAGTGGCGGACATCCCGCGCACGATCAGCGGCAAGATCACCGAGCTGGCGGTGCGCAACGTCGTGCATGGACGGGACGTGAAGAACACCGACGCGCTGGCGAATCCGCAGGCCCTCGAGCTCTTCAGAGATTTGCCGGAGCTGCAAACCTAAACCTACTTGCCGTTATAGCGCGCCTAACGCGTCAGCCTTCTCGACTCTCGCGAGCTCGGCAGTGGCACGGGAGCGAGCGATTTCTTCGCTTGCTCTGCCAGCAGCGTGGTGAGCTGCTCCAGCGTCTCGCGTCGTTTGCGAACGATACGCGTGTAGATCGTCCGTGCCGTAGTATAGGCCAGGCCGAACATACCGACTGCGATACCGACTGCGGCGAACGGAGAGTGCAAAGCACCGATGCCGACACCGAGCGCCGGCCCAATCGTCCCGCCGCCGCCGCCACCCATGATTCCGCCGAACAGGCCACCCGCGAGATCGCGCAGCTTCTCGGTCACATGTATCGCGGTGCGCCCGTCGCGCACAAGCACCGAGACTTGCACTTTGCGCTGGCCTGTCGACGTCCACGACAGGGAGCGCCCGACCGCGCTCACGTTGCCGGCCTCGCCTAACGTGCGACGGATGATGTCGATCATGAGATCGAAATCACGGTCGCGCATTTCGCCGTCGATAATGCTCTCGTACGCGATCGTAGTTACGTCACCGAGGAAGGCGTTTTTCTTTGACGTTGTGCTGGGGACAACACCGAAAGTCGGCGTATCCCGTGTGCGTCGCTCGGCGAGCGCGCGATCGACGTACTTGTCTTTGATGCCCACAGCCTTCGCGGCATCGCGGACGTCAGCCATCTGATAGCCCGAGGTCAGCGTCGCCGGCGGCCGATTGTTGCGTTCTGCCGGGCGCTTCGGCAGCTCGGGAGGCTGTACGTCGAGTCCAGTCATCTCCTGCAGATACGCCGCGCGCTCCCACACGGAGTGCGCTTCGGTAGACGACAGGATTTCAGGCGCAGTGCTGGACGCGACCTCCTGCTCGGCGGCAATCAGTGCCTCTTCGAGCTCTTCGGCGTATTCGAAACGTTGCGCCGGATCTTTGAGCAAACAACGGTCGACGATGTCGGCGACAGACTCCGGGATGTGCGGCATAACGTCACGCAGCGCCGGCGGCGCAGTCGTCACGTGCGCGACAAGAACCGCAGACGGCGTATTGCTTTCGAACGGGAAGTGACCGGACAAGGCATAGAAGGCGAGCACGCCTAACGAATAGATGTCGCTGCGGCCGTCTACCTGGTCGCCGGAGACCTGCTCAGGACTCATGTAGGACACCGTGCCTAACACGGTTCCCGTCGCTGTCATCGGTGCCGTCGCGGCGACACGCGCGATACCGAAGTCCGTCACCATTGCACGATGCGTGGCGCCGTCGATCAGGATGTTCTCGGCTTTCACGTCGCGGTGAATGACGCCGCGCGTATGCGCGTATCCGAGGGCATCGGACACGTCGCGCAGAATCGGCAGCAGCTCGCGTGGCGACATGGACCCGCTCTGCTGGATGCGGTGCGCGAGTGATTCACCGTCCACGTAGCCCATCACAAAGAAGACGACGCCGCCGATCTCGTCGGCGCGGTAGACTGGGACGATGTTCGGATGCGAGAGCGCCGCTGCCGTGCGCGCTTCGCGCAGGAAGCGATCTCGAACTACTGCATCGTTCGCCAGATGCGGCGGGAGCGTCTTGATCGCAACGAGGCGCTCCAATCGCGGATCGTTCGCGACATATACGATGCCCATGCCGCCGCGCCCGACTTCGCGCTGCAGCTGGTACTGGCCGGTCAGCGCGGCCGCCAGGCTTTGGAACTCCGCCGTAGGCGTAGTCACGGCTCAAAAGTACTCATTACATTGACTTACCAAGAGACCAGGGGCGTCCGGCGCGCAACTTCGCGAGCCGCGCGTGCCCGCTGAGGGCATACTATGGCGACTTCCGCTGCTCCGCGCGCGGACACCGCGCACGACACGTTTCCGATCAACGGAACCGATTTCATCGAGTTCTACGTCGGCAATGCCAAGCAGGCTTCACACTTCTACCGCACGGTGTTCGGCTTCGCGCTCGAAGCCTACAGCGGTCCGGAAACCGGTGTGCGCGACCGCGCCAGTTATCTGCTGACGCAAAACAAGCTGCGCTTCGTTTTCACGACGCCGCTCCGCGACGGCCCGATTGCCGAGCATGTTCGCAAGCACGGCGACGGCGTCAGGGACATCGCGTTCTGGGTGGACGATGCGCGTGAGGCCTATCGCAAGGCGATCGAGCGAGGGGCTGAATCGGCACTCGAGCCTAACGTTTTGCGTGACGAATCGGGCGAGGTCGTGAAGGCCGCTATCAAGACCTACGGCGACACGATCCATTCCATCGTGGAACGGCGCAATTACAGAGGGCTGTTCCTGCCTGGCTTTCAGCGCCTCGAGTCCCCGTACATTCCGACGGCCACGGGCCTGCAGTACGTCGATCACTGCGTGGGGAACGTCGAGTTAGGCAGAATGAATCACGGGGTCGAGTTCTACTCGCGGGTACTCGTTTTCTTCAATCTGCTGTCGTTCGACGACAAGGACATTTCCACGGAATACTCGGCGTTGATGTCCAAGGTCATGTCGAACGGAAACGGCCGCATCAAGTTTCCGATCAACGAGCCGGCGAGTGGGAAGAAGAAATCGCAGATCGACGAGTATCTCGAGTTCTACGGCGGTCCAGGCGTGCAGCATATCGCGATCGCGACGAACGACATTGTGGAAACAGTCTCGCAGCTGAAGAATCGCGGGCTCGAGTTTCTGCATATCCCGTCGAACTATTACGACACCGTCCTTCAACGTGTGGGGAAGATCGATGAGGACATCAATCCTTTGCGCGAGCTGGGGATCCTTGTGGATCGAGATGACGAGGGCTATCTGCTGCAGATCTTCACAAAGCCCGTGCAGGATCGGCCGACGCTGTTCTACGAGATCATTCAGCGCAAAGGGGCGAAGAGCTTCGGTAAGGGCAACTTTAAGGCGCTGTTCGAAGCCATCGAGCGGGAACAAGCATTGAGAGGTAATCTCTAACTAGGTCAAAGCTCGAAGGTCAAAGGTCAAAGCGAGCCTGTAGCGTTGATCTTCTTCTTTGACCTTTGACCCATGACCTCTGACCTGTAGTTATGCCCATCTATCACTCGTTAGGCCAAGTCCCCAAAAAGCGACACACGGTCTTCCGCCGGCCTGATGGAGGCCTGTACGCGGAAGAGTTGATGGGGCATGAAGGCTTCATCGGCACGTCCTCGCTGCTGTATCACACGCATCCACCGACGACTGTGAAAACGGCGCGCAAGATCCGTGACGTGAGCTGGGAGATCGACGACGACACATCGCTGCGCCATCGGCATTTCCTAACGAGGCTCGCGAACAAGGGCGGCTCGCCGACGCTGGATCGTCTGCCGATTCTGTTCAATAAAGAGATCGCGATGTTGTTCGTGGAGCCTGACGAGCAGGATCCGCACTTCTATCGCAACTCCATGGCCGACGAAGTTGTGTACGTCGCTGAAGGGAAGGGCACGCTGGAGTCGGTCTTTGGCGATCTGCCGTACGGTCCCGGCGACTACGTTCTCATCCACCGCAACATCACGCACCGTTGGCGCCTCGACGCGAGCGCTGGTCCCACGAAGATGCTTGTTTTCGAGAGCCGAGGGCACGTGCGCTGGCCCAAGCGCTATCGAAACGAGTTCGGGCAGTTGCTCGAAGGGGCGCCGTACAGCGAGCGCGATATTCGTCGCCCGATGGAGCTCAAGCCGCACGACGAGAAGGGCGACTTTCGCATTCTCGTCAAGCAGTACGATGCGATCAATGAGCTGATCCTGGATCACCACCCGTTCGATGTCGTCGGTTGGGATGGTTACTTCTATCCCTGGATCTTCAACATCAACGACTTCGAGCCGATCGTCGGGCGCATCCATCAACCGCCGCCGGTGCATCAAACGTTTCAAGGCGACGGCTTCGTGATCTGCTCATTCTGTCCGAGGCCGTACGATTTCGATCCTAACGCGCTGCCGGCGCCGTACAACCACTCGAACGTGGATTCAGACGAGGTGCTGTTCTACGCATCGAGCGAGTTCATGAGTCGCAAGGGGATCGAGTATGGCTCGATTACCCATCATCCGGATGGTCTGCCGCACGGACCGCATCCAGGTCGCGCGGAAGCCTCTATTGGCGCCAAGTATACGAACGAGCTGGCTGTCATGATGGATTCGTTCCGGCCGCTGCACATCGCCCAGGCCGCGTTAGGCATCGAGGACCCCAAGTATCATCAGAGCTGGGTGGAACAGCAGCACGCGCAGTTCAATCCGCCGACATCCTAACGGGCAGTGATCGGACTACGGAGTCTGGTGATCCTCGCCGTCGCGGCGAGCGCCTGCGCATCCCCTCCGCCTAACACGAGTACGCAAAGCAGCGGCGCGTCGCGCTATCTCTATGTGTGGGCCGGGGATAAGGACGAGAAGGACCCCGACTTCGTCGCCGTGTACGACGTCCGGCCATCGAGCAAGACCTATGGGCAGGTGCTGTCCACCACGCCGGTCGGCATGAGCGGATCGCTGCCACATCATCTCGAGTATCAGCTCCCGGCCCCAGGAGAGTTACTGTTCGCGAACGGGCATCATCACGAAGCGATCATGCTCTTCGACATCAGTGACGCAGAGCATCCGCGCCTGGTGCGCACGCTCGACGCGATCCCGGGGCTGCGGTTCCCGCACGACTTTGCGCGCCTGCCTAACGGTCACGTGCTCATCGGATTCCTGCGCAGCGATGGTCCCAGTCCGCTCAAGGGCGATTCGATCCGACCCGGCGGTCACGGCGGGCTGGCTGAATTCGACGCCGACGGCCGCTGGATCCGGAGCGTGAGCGCCGCAGACTCTACGATCGCAGAGCCGATCCGTCTCTATGCATTTGCGTTGCTGCCAGAGATCGATCGTCTCGTGACGACGAGTGCGCCGATGATGGAAGACTTCAGCGCAGATGTCGTGCAGATCTGGCGCCTCTCGGATTATAAGCTGCTGCGCACGCTGCGAGTCCCGGAGGCGCGACTGCCTAACGGTACTGTGCTCAAAGGCAGCAACGGCCTTCCCTTCGAGCCGCGCGTTATGCCGGACAAGCGATCGGTGTTCCTGAACGCGTACCGGTGCGGCTTCTATCACCTAACGGGGCTGGAGACGCCGAACCCTGCGCTGACCGCTGTGTATGCCATCGAGACACCGCCCGACAACAAGGGAGCGTGCGGCGTGCCAGTCGTGGTGGGAAACTTTTGGATCATGACTGTCGGTCGCGCGAATAGCCTCGTCTCACTCGACATCAGCGACCCTGCGCACCCGAAGGAAGTCGCGCGTCTTTTCGCCGACAGCATCTTCCGCCCGCACTGGTTGGCCAAGGATCCAGGTTCGGATCGTTTGATTGTCGGTGCTGAGAACGGCGGGGAGGAACGCATGCTGCTGGCGCATGTCGATCCGGCAACCGGCAAGTTGCGCTGGGACACTTCGCTGCGCGGACCAGATGGTCTGTTAGGCATCAGCTTCAAACGAGAGCAGTGGCCACACGGAAAAACTGGAGAAGCGTTCGGGCACGCAGCGCTCTTTCGTCCTTAGTCACTCGTTAGGATTCGTTCTTCTTGCAGTTGCTCACCTACGGTCTGAATGACGATGGAGTTCTCTTTCCGTAGGCTTGTACGCTTGCGCGCGCGTTCCGCGATGACACCAACAGTCGTCGGTGTCATGGATCGCGACAGCTGGACCGCCCGGACCGACAACATTGTCGTAGCTGACCCCCGACGTCGAAGACTCCTATGGATTCCGCGGGACCTCTGGTCCGACGTGGTAGGCGATCGCATCAACGAGGCGTACGGACGTGGCGGACATGAGCTTTTCCGTGCGGCGGTGCGCGAGCTTGGGATTCCGGTCGAGTCGAGCGTCGTTCTACTCCGC
>CBQVAZ010000044.1:0-13015 GCA_967720205.1 uncultured Gemmatimonadaceae bacterium
CCAAGCCGAAGACGCAACTTCTCTGGTCGCCGCGCATCGGCCTCAACTTCGACCCCACAGGCGATCGCAAGAATCAGATCCGCGCAGTCGCGGGAATCTTCACCGGCCCGCCGCCGCTCATCATGATCGGCAACGCGTACGCGAACACGGGCCTTGGGCTTGTCCGTCTGCTCTGCTCAGGGACCGGTGTGGTCCCGGCGTTTACGACCGACGTGGATCAGCTGCCACGTTCGTGCGCTGGCCAGCCCGCGCCGCTACCGGGTCAGGCTGGAACGGCTGGCGTCAACGTCACGGATCCCGATTTCAAGTACCCGCAGAACTTCACAGGCTCGTTAGGCTTCGACAGGCAGCTGCCGTGGGGGACGATCTTCACGTTCGAAGGTCTGTACCGTAAAACGATCAATGGCGTTCTCGTCGTCGATCGCAACATCCGCGATCCGCTGACGCGCAGCACTGGCGGGCCGATCACTGACCGCACGGGCCGCGTGCTGTACTGGGCGGACTCGCTGAGCACCACACCCGGTGCGCGGCGTATAATCACCACGATCGGTCGCCCGGCAGTCACATTCGGTGAAGGTGTGATTGAGGTGACGAACCAGTCGAAGGATTACAACTGGTCCGTATCGGGCCAGCTCCGGAAGAGCTTCGGTGGAGACCTCGACCTGACGGCGTCGTATACATATCTCGAGTCGAAAGACGTGCAGAGCCTAACGTCCGACCGTGCGATTTCGAACTGGCGCAACGGCATGCAGCCGTTCGGTTCGATCACCGATCCGCCGCTGACCAATTCGTACTTCGACCGTCCGCACCGCCTCGTCGCATCGGGCAACTACACGCTGCCGTGGAAAAACTGGACGACAAACGTATCCATGTACTATGAGGGAACGTCGGGGTCGGTCCTCACATACACGGCGAACGGTGACCTGAACGGCGACGGATTCAACGGCAACGACGCGATCTACATTCCGACGAGCGCTACGGATCCGAACCTCGCCTTCGGAACCCTCACGGGCACGACGTTCACGCCTAACGCGCAGATGGCGCAGGATTTCAATCGCTTCGTCAGCGAGAACAAGTGTCTCGACGAGCAGCGCGGGCGGATCATGGAGCGAAATAGCTGCCGTGGGCCGTGGCAGAACCGCATGGACTTCTCGCTGCGTCAGTCGCTTCCGGCGGTGCGTGGCCAGCGCCTCGCCGTGCAGCTCGACGTCCTCAACTTCCTCAACTTCCTCAATAAGGATTGGGGGCAGTGGGCGCTGCCGACGCTGAGCCAGAACTTCCCGCAGCAGCAGGTGCTCATCTTGCGCGCGCGCTCGACCGGTTCACTCACGCAATCGATCAACGGCATGGAGTTCGATTCGCGAGTACGCACCAACACAGACCCTACAGCGACCTCGGCGGGCGCGTTCATCGAGCGCGCGAGCCTGGAGACCAACTTCTACCGCATGCTGTTGACGGTGAAGTACTCGTTCTAACAGCGCAGGGACCGCAAGCAAAACAAAGGGGCGCCAAACGGCGCCCCTCTTGTTCTTAGAGGTAGAAAGCTGAGCGCGTTAGGCTAGAGTCTCGTCTCTTGGATCAAAATCGTGCAGGCGAATGGCCAACTATCGGCCTCCGCGCTCCGAATTCCAAACTCCACAGACAAAGGGTTTTCCGGATGCGGCGGAAACGGCGGATCAAGATCAACAACACTTTTTGAAAGGCGTTAGGTTCCCATCGCCGGTCCATTCGCCCAATCCGCTGTTTCCGCAGTATCCGGATGAACCTTCGTCTGTGTGGCCAGCCATGCGCTGCAGTTCCATCTACTCAGCCCGCATGGCAACGGTTGGATCGACGCTGAGCGCGCGCCGCGCTGGCACGTAGCCAGCTATCAGCGCCACTGCCGCAAGGGAGAGCGGCACCGCCACAAACGTCACCGGATCGCTGGCGCTCACACCGTACAACTGCGACGCGATCAAACGCCCGAATCCGAGCGCCGCAACGACACCGATCGCTCCACCAATGGCAAGTAGGCGCGCGGTCCCACCCAGCACACTACCCAACACATGTGCTGGCCGCGCGCCTAACGCCATTCGAACACCGATTTCACGCGTACGCTGCGCGACGAGATACGACGTCACGCCGAACATTCCGAGTCCAGCGAGCAACGCGGCGATACCGCCGAGGACGGCCATGAGCGACGCGCCGATCCGCGCCGGCACGAGGACGACGCGCATGTTCTCCGCTGTCGGCCGCACGATCGGCGGTGCGATCACTGGATCCAGCGTGCGCACGGCCTCGCCAATCGTGCTGCCAAGTGCCACGAGGTTGCTGCCGTCGACGGCGCGCACCTCGATCACCAAGTCATCGTGGAAACCTTGCAGCGACGCGAGGTACAGGAAGTTGACAGGCGGCTCGTTGAGCGACGTGAATTTGACGTCGCGTGCTACACCAACGACCTCGAGCCAGGGTCCGTCCGCGCCCTGCATGCTGACACGTTTACCAATCGCGGATTCGTTAGGCCACAGTCGCCGGGCCATCGTGGCATTGACGACCACCGCCGGCGGCGCGCCGGCGCGGTCAGTCAGCGCGAATTCGCGTCCGCGCACGAGCGGGATCTGCATCGTACTGAAATACCCCGGTCCGACGCGGTTGAAGTACACCATGTTTTCGTCGGTGATCCTCGTCGGCGCGGGATCGCCTTCACGAAAAAGCGTCGTTTGACTGTTGCTGCCGGTGAGTGGCGTCATGCGCCCGATCGCGGCGGCCGCCACGCCTGGAATCGCGCGGACGCGCCCGATCACGCGATCATAAAACGCCGCGCCGCTTTCACTCGTATAGCGTCCCTGGCCCAGCTCCACGCGAACGTCGAGCAGGTTGGCGGTCGGAAACCCCGGATCGATCGTCTGGGCACGAGCGAGACTGCGCGCGAACAGGAGCGCGCCGACAAGCAACACGCTGCCGAGCGCGATCTGCACCATGAGCAGCGCGCTGCGCAGGCGCACGCCCCGCGGACTGGCCCAGCGGGCGTCGTCGCGCACGGCCTCGGCGGCCTGCCTAACGGTGACGATCGCTGGCGCCAGCGCGAAGAGCAACACGGTCAGCACGGCCGCGCCGGTCGCGTACAGCAATACACGCGCATCCACGGCAAATTCGAAGTGAATAGGAACGTCGGCCGGGACCATCCCGGAGAGAAGACCGGTCACCCACGCTGTCATTAGCAGCGCGGCACCGGCGCCACCGACGGCGAGCACGCTGCCTTCGGTGAGGAATTGCTGCACGAGGCGACGCTGCCGCGCGCCGATAGCGAGGCGGATGCCGATCTCGCGGCGCCGCCTGGCGCTGCGACCTAGCATCAGGTTGCCGACGTTCGCGCACGCAATCAGCAGCACCAGCAGCGCGACGACCTGCGCGAAAATTGTGGCGACAGCGACCGGCGCTCTTCCTTCCTCAGTGATGCCACGCGCCGGCCGAACGCGCATAAGCGCCTCGTTAGGATCGGCGGCGCCGGCCTCTACGGCGACCTGCCTGGCGAGGCGCATGACGTCGGCTTCGGCTACCGCCATCGTCATGCCTGGCTTGAGACGGCCGGAGACATACAACCCTCCGCCGAGGCTATCCGGCACCAAGCGCAGCAGGGCGCGCGTATCGCCGAGCGGCACGAACGCATCCGGGAGGAAGCCTTCCTGTCCGCCATTGAAGCCGGCCGCCGCGACGCCGATCACTCGAAATGCGGAGCCGTTGAGCCGCACCAGTCGACCGACAACGCTAGGATCGCCGCCGAGCTGCCACGTCCAGAACCTGTGAGAGAGAACGACTTCGGATTCCGCAGCGGGTGTGCGGTCGTCAGTGCGCGCAAAGAGTCGACCGCGAGCGGGCGACTGGCCTAACGCGGAAAACAGGTTGCCGCTCGTGAGCAACACGGTCGCACGCACAGTTTCCGTTCCTGTCTGCAGCGCAACCGGGTAGTACTCCTCAGCGATGAGCTCCGAGAAGGAAGACGTCTGCTCACGCAGCCGCTGAAACTGGAGGAAGCTGAACGGACTGTGGTGTCCGTTGTAGACGCGCACGATCTCGTCGGGCCGCGGGACATCGAGCGGTCGGAAGAGCAGAGCGTTTGCGACAGTGAAGACCGTCGTATTGGCTCCGATTCCGAGCGCGAGGGAGAGCAGCGCAACGATTGTGAAGCCGGGGGCGCGAAGGAGCTGGCGCAGGGCGTAGCGGACGTCGGCAGCGAGCGTCATGTCGCGATTGAGAGGGTGGGCGCGTCGAGCAACCACGAGCGCTAGCTCAAGTCGCGTGCCTCACGCGACGGCTCTCGTTATGTGCTGCTACGGCCGCATGTTAGGGCTCCGGGGCAAGCCCACCGCAGGAGCGCCGTCTGCGCGTCGCTGGGACTCGCCGTCCCAAAACCGAACAGCCCAGTCCTTAGAAGATCGACAGGTTGATGTACCTGCGCGGGTTCTTCTTGATGTCGGCGAGGAGGCTGTCGAAGCGCGCGACTGTGCTCAGCATGTTGCGATACAGCGTGTCGTCGTTGAGCAGCTTGGCCGCGTTGCCGTTGCCGCTGTCCGCCTTGGCTATCAAGGTGTTGAGCTTTGTCGTGGTCACTTTGAGGTCGTTGGTGACGGCAACGAAGTTTTGCGTCGCCGTGTGAATCGCGCGCACGGTCGAGTCTACGCGCGCTGAATCCACTGCTCCCGCCCGCGAACGAACTGTCCCCATAGTGAGCTCGAATTGGCGCGACTGCGTGTCGACCACGCGTTCGAGCGTGGCCGTGAAACGACTCAGTGACGCCAGCATCACGCGAACCTCGCGGAGGCCGCCGGAATCGACGAGCTCTTGCTGCGTGGAGCCGAGGATCTTCTGAGTCACTTGCAAGGCTGAGTCGGCGCGCGAGGCGATGATGGAGAGCCCGGCGGCCCCGGGTTTCGCCGGCACGGTATCACCCTCGGCATATGCCTTCGGGTTAGGCCCTTCCGGCTGCAGTGCGATTGCTACGTCTCCGAAGAACCCGTTAGGCACGATGCTCGCGACTGAGCCATGCGGCACCTTGTACTTGTCGTAGATGCGGAATGCGACGACAAGCTCGCCGTTGTCGCGTAGATCGACGTCGTCGACGAATCCAACGGTGACGCCGGAGAGCCAAACGGGTTGCCCCTCTTTGAGGCCCGCTCCCCAGGGGAAGCGGCCGTAGAGCACGTAACCTTTCTCGAGTCCACCGCGCAGGAGCCAGATCGTCCCGACGACCAGGATGACAACGGCCGCGGTGGTGAAGAGGCCAACAAGGATTTCGTCGCGTCGTTTCATGGAATCTGAGAGTCAGAGACTAGGGGATAGGGGATCGGGGATAGGGGATAGGAACAACCATACGTTAGGCATTATCCCCTATCCCCGATCCCCCATCCCCTATCAACTATCCTTGCAGGTACGGGGCCAGCATGACCGCCGTAAGAGCGTCGAGGACAAGAATTGCCACCGATGTTATGACTACCGCGCTCGCCGTCGAGCGACCCACGCCCTCCGCGCCGACGTCGGCGGTATAGCCTTCGTAGCTACAAAAGAACGAAATCGCGATGCCGAAAATCGTCGCCTTGAGTAGCGAATAGAACACCTGAAAGATCGAAAACGAGAGCCGCAGTCCTTCTGAGAACTGGTTCCACGTCACGTCTGTTGCGAGGATCGCCGTGAAGAACGCCATGATCACGCCGATCGCATCGGCGAAGACGACGAGCAGCGGCAACATGATCGTTGCTGCGATCACACGCGGCACAACGAGATAGGCGACCGGGTTGTACGCGAGCGTCTCCAACGCATCGATCTGTTCCGTCACGCGCATGGTGCCGATCTCGGCGGTCATGCGAGCGCCCACGCGGCCCGTGAGAACCAGGCCAGTGAGCAGCGGCCCCAGTTCGAGGATCAGCGATTGGCGCGCGATGAGGCCAACGACCGAGAGCTGAATGCCGGGGAAGAGCTGGTAGCGAGTCTGCAACGCGATGACGGAGCCGATGAAAGCTGCGACGATTGTCGTCAGCGGCAGCGACGAGACGCCGATGCTGCGCATCTGCCTAACGACGAGCGGCAGCCACGTGCGGACGAAGCCGAACCCGATGATCGTCTGACGCAGGAAATCGACCCGCGCGCCCACGCCGCCAAACGTCGCCATCCCCGCCTGCGCCATGCGCCGCAGAAAACGCAGGCCGGCCCTTTGGAACATCGGAAACTCATCGGTCTCCCGATGGCTTCCGTAGAGCGGAGACGTCATGTGCGCACGCGCGCCAGCATCACGATCCCCGCGATCCCAAATACCACGTTAGGCATCCACGCTGCGACTTCCGGCGAGACGATGCCGTTGCCTCCGATGGCGCGTGTCAATTGAATGAGGATGAGGAAGACGATTGTTGTTGCCAGACTGACGCCGACGCCGTATGCCGCGCCGCCACGCTGGTTGCTCGTGGCAAGTGGCGCGCCAAAGAAGGCAATAATCAGGCAGGTCACCGGGATCGCCAGCTTGAGCGCGCGATCGACCCGCAGCTTCTTGGTATCGGCGCCCGAGCGCTCCAGTGCGCCGATAAACCTCCCCAGCTCGCCGTAGTTCATCTCCTCCGGGGCAGGGGGGACCGCCAGCAGCTCATCGGGGCGTTCGGTCAAGCGCGCGTCGCGCAGCGAGTCGAATCGAAACGTGATATTTAGACTCGGCCCGTTGAGGATGTGGAACGCGCCGTTGCGGAGGGTCCAGTCTCCGTCTTCGGCGTCCCACTTCCCGCTCTCGGCGGTCACGATGTACGTCGGGTATGAGGCGTCGTTCGCTCGCCCTTTGCGCTCGATCTCGATCGCTTGAAGCGCGCCGTACGTCGCGTTGAGCGACGTAACCTTGTACACGCGCCCGTGCTCCGATGCGAACGCGAAGTTGGCGCGCTCGCCGCGGCCCATCCACGCGCGCTCCTGCAAGAGCTCCGCGCGCTTGCGATTTCCATGCGGCGCGACTTCGGTGAGGAAATATGTGAGCGCCACGCCCAGTAGCGCCGCGATGTAGATCGGCAGCGTTAGGCGGTGGAACGACATGCCCGACGCCTTGGCGGCCGTGATCTCCGAATGCCGCGTCAGCGCGCCGATCGAAAAGACTGTCGCGAAGAGTACGGCGGCCGGGAGCACGAGGCGCATCGTGTCCGGGATCCAGTAGAAGTAGCTGAGCGCGATGGCCGCGGGCTTGAGGTTGCGGTTCAGATACTTGTCGACGTTGTCGACGAGATCGAACAGCTGCGTGATGATCGGGAAACCCAGCGCCGTGGCGACGAAGATTTTGAGGAACTCGATGAAGACGTAGCGATCCAGGGGCCGCACGAGACGTGCGCGCATCATGCGGCGTCGACCTCGCGTCGGCGCCCGATGCGGAAGAATCCGCGGATTGTCTCAATCAGATCCGCGATGTCGCCGCCTCGTGTGGTAGCCGTCACTCGACCCATGCGCGCGAGCAGCACGAGCCCAACCATCGTTAGGATGATGTTCGCCGCCCACATCGCCCAGAACGGCGTCATGATGCCGCGATCAGCCAGCGACTCGCCGGCAATGAGCCCGATGTAGTAGATGGCGAAGATCACGAGGCTGAAGCCGATCACGAGCCCGACGCCGCCTCGCGGGAACCGCACCGCGATTGGCGCCCCGACGAGCACGAACACGATGCACGCGACAGATATCGCGAACTTCTTGTGAATCTCGACTTCGTTCTGGTACATCGACTGACGGAACTGCTCCGTGCGTAAACGCGCGGACTCGAGCGCCGCTTGTGCTGGAATCGCGCCGCCGCCAGTGGACGGGGCGATCGTCGACGGGATCGTCGGCCCGGGCGGCACTGACGGCGCGCCAGTCGCGGAATCCACGCGCGGAACCGCGGGATTCTGCGCCGGGTTCACGGCAGCAATCGAATCCGCGCGCAGCTTTGCTTCTTGCTGCGCTTGTACCGCTCGAATGGAATCGACGGCGCGCTGTCGCAGCGAATCCTGTCGAATGGAATCCACGGCGCGCCGGCGGAGTGAATCCTGGATGCGCGCGGCAGCTGAGTCCATGCGCCGGCGAGTCGTGTCCTGCGCCTTGGCGGCTGCCGAGTCGGTGCGCCGCTTGACAGTATCCTGCGGTTGCAGCGTCGCCGCGTGCGCCTCGTTAGGCGTGAGCCAGCGTTTGATCGCGACGGCGGCGCCGTTGGCGCGCCCGATCACGTCACAGTAGACTCGTCCAAGCGTCAGCCGATTGGACGTGGCAAGGCGCGTGGCCGACTGCGGCGGTGCCTCGACGTACTGTGCCATGCCCGTCTTGCGCTCTACCTGCAACGCCGCGCGCGCCTGACGAAACTCCTTTTGCGCATCGCGGAACTGAATCTCGGCGCGAGCCACTTCTTGCTGCAGCTCGCACACGGACATCTCGCGATCGCCCTTGAAGCCTTCCGTGTTGGACGATTGGAACTGATTGGCGACGCCGCGCACGCGCACGAAATCACGCGTGAAATAGAGTCGTTGCACCTGATTGATGTTCTGCGCCGGCACTTCCTGCGAGTAACCGTTGTTTAGCGTGAGCAGCAGGTCGCTCCCGCCGATGAGCACCATCTGCCCGCTGTCCGCGTAGATCGTCCGCCGCCGCAGCGGATCGCTCAGATCGTAAATGATGACTTCGCGCAGCTTGTTCGTGGCGCGATCCACGCGGCCCACGCGCATGTAAATGCGACTTGCCATCACCTCGTTGATCACCTGCTCTCGCAACGCAAACGTCGGTTTCTTGTTCGCGATGTCAGTCTGCAGCTGCCGCAAGCGATGGTTGGCGCGCGGAAGCAACTGATCGTTGAACGCGACCATGACGAACGTGAGTACCACACCAGCGCCTAACGGGGGAAGGATGAGCCGCGCGATGCCGACGCCGCTCGCCTTGAGTGCCGTGATCTCGTTTTCGGCCGCCAGCCGTGAGAAGGCGTACAGGACCGCGACCAGCACGGACATGGGCAGCGTCATCGCGACCGTGAACGGGATCGACAGCAGGAAGAACTCGCCGATCACGCTCCACGGCAGGCCTTTCCCCACGAGGTTGCCGAACTGCTTCGTGATGTAGTTCAGCAGCATCAGCGAAGTGAGCGACGACATCGCGAAGAAGAACGGCCCGGCGTGCTCTCGGAGCACGTAACGCTGGATTATCTTCACGCGCGCTTGGGCATTCGATGTTTCAGAAGGCGGCGGACTGCAGTTGTTTTGAGAAGAGCTAAGTCAATATACCGGCAGGCGTCCGCGCCTGAGGTTGCTAAGCCGAAGCCTGCACCGCTCTTACCCTGGAACAGCCACGGAGTGCGCCGGACAATAACCCGCCCGACCTGGCCCATCGTCATCGCGTTCGCTCTGGCGATTTTGGCCCCGGCCGCCGGCGTAACGGCGCAGGATACTACCCGCAGGGTTCCACCCCCTCCGCCTGACACCGCAGCGGCCCAACCCAGCGAGCTATTGCTGGACTTTCTCGCTCGGCTCGAGGCAAAAGGTATTCGGGCGAAGGACGAGCGGTGCACGCAGGCCAGGTTGGTCAACACGACGTTTACCTGTCGCGCCACCTTTCAGCCGACGCTCGACTTTCAGTTTGGGCTGAGAACTTCGGGCAGCGTCGTCGATCGGCTGCGACTCAATGTCGATTACGACTCGCAGCGCGAATTCGATGGCTCCAATAACATTTCGATTGTCTACCAGGGGAAGGCGTCCGAGCGGCTGCAGCGTGTTGAAGTCGGCACCGTCTCGTTTCTGCTGCCGCCGTCACGCTTCCTGACGGCGGCGATTCCCAGCGGGAATTACGGCATCCAGGCGACCGCCCAAGTCGGCTCCATGCAGCTGGCGGCGATTGCCGCGCAGCAGAAAGGAATCGTCGTTCGCGATCAGGTCTTCACGATCGGCAGACGCGTCTCGCAGACGATCGAGCAGGAGCTGGAAGATTTTCAGATCGAGCCGCGCCGCTTCTTCTGGTCGATCGACCCGCAGACCCTCGGTCCCGCGTACCCGAACGTCGACATTCTGAATACGCGCGAGCTGGAACGGCTGGCGAACGGCCTCGGCGAGACGCGGCGACCCTCACGCCTCTTCATCTACCGCGTGTTGTTAGGCGGCCAGCCGCCGAACCCGAACGGTCCGCGCTTTCAGTTGCTGGACGACCCCACCGCGCCGGCGGGGCTCGTGTACGAGCTGCTGCGGGAGCACGTGGACTATTACGTCGACCCGTCGCTGCTCTGGTTCGCGCTCGTGCGCCCACTAAATCCGGCGAACGAGCGTCTGGTCCTCGCGTACACATTGCGGATCGCCGGACGCGATACCGTCGTCGCGTCCGTCGGTGGAACGCCGGACCTGGAATTCACGCCAGGGAGGCAGCAGCTGGCGCATCTAGTATGGGACCCACGCCTAACGCCGACCGATCCGGCGTTTCGCCGCGAGATTCGCTCGGTGTATCGCCTGGGCGGGTCGGACCTGGCACGCGAGACGCTGACGCTTTCCATCGTGACGGGGACGAGCCGCGATCAGGAGCGTCCGCCGTCGGGGCAGCCGGCCACGTATCTGCAACTCTACGGTCTCGCGCAGGCGAACAATGCGGCGCGGTTCGACGCGGAGAATCGCGTCTGGCCGCGCCCGCACGATCCGGATCTGAGCGCTGGAGTAACCGATACGAGCGAGGCCGCGCGCATCATCCGCGATCGATTCGTGATCTTCCCCTCGCTGGAACCGTTTAGCCGGCGTGGTCTGGCGCGCGACCCGACCGTTCCGGCCAACGATTCCATCTATCGCACCCCTAACGAATATCTGTACTCGCCGCAGCACCCGCAGTCGTTCTACAGGTTGCGTGTGCGCTACGACGTCGATGGGACGGCAGGGCAGGGCGTCATCGCGCTCACGTCCGTGCAGCTGCGGCCAGGGAGCGAGCGGCTTGTCCTCGACGGCCGACCGCTCGTGCGTGACATCGACTACACGATCGACTACGAGCTCGGTCGCGTGCAGCTCCGCGGGCTAGCAGCCGACGCGACGCGTGAGCGGCAGCTCGTTCTGCGCTACGAGGAGAACCCGCTTTTCGCCAGCGTGCCAACGTCCATATATGGTGTCGCGGCGCAGTGGAGCATCCCAGCCGGAAGCGTCACGCTCAGCGCGCTGTCGCAGTCGCAGCGCACGACATTCACTCGCCCCCCGTTAGGCTTCGAGCCCGCAGCCAACGCCGTCGCCGGGGTTCATGCGGCGCTGGGCTGGTCCGCGGCGCCGTTGTCCCGCGCCCTCGCGCGCTGGCTGCCGCGCGCCGACAGCAACGTGCCATCGCGCGTGGAGCTGACTGGTGAGTTCGCGGTGAGCCAGCCCCGCAGCCGAGCGTCGCAGCAGGCCTTTCTGGAATCGTTCGAAGGGGACGGCGGGATCACGATCCCGCTGACCGACGCGCAGTGGTACTACGCCAGCCAGCCCGCGTTAGGCAGCCGCCTCGCGGCGCGCTTCGGGCTCTCCGTCTTCGACACGACGCGCGCTGCGACGCTGGCGTGGCAGAGCAACGGGACGGACCGCGCCGGCCGCGCCGTCACGTTCGCGCTACCGGAGATCGACCCTCAGGTCGCGCTCGTTGGCTCCGGCTTCGCCGGCCCCGAGCCGATCCTCTGGCTCACGCTGTTTCCGCGCACCGTCGGAGGGCTGTACGACCTAACGAGCCGCTCGCACCGCTGGCTCACGCCCGCCACGGCCATTCCAGCGGCACGGCCTTGGCGGTCCATCCGCATTCCATTGGGCTTTGGCGCCGCCGGTGGAGCCGGGGCAGGAATCGACCTGACGCGTGCCGAGCAAATCGAGTTCTGGACCGTCATCGATACGGCGGCGACGCGACGCACGCGCAATCCGGTGCTCGTGCTCGATTTCGGCGACGTGTCCGAGAACTCACTCGTCTTCGCGCCGGACACCCTAACGATTGCCTCGGTGCGCGACTCCAGCTTCACCGGACGACGCGTCGCCGGATTCGATCGCCTGGACACAGAGCGCGATCAGTTCTCGCGCGCGTTCGACGCCTCGCGCGACGATCGCGGGCTCCCTGGAGATCGTCTGGAACAGGTCACGCTCGTCGAGGGGGGCAGCGCGCGGATACTGAGCGGCCTCAAGACGTGCAGCCGTCTGGCCGGCGCCGTGCGTCCGCTCGGCGATTCGCGCGGCGACTGCACAGCCGATAATGGGCGTCTCGACGAAGAGGACCTGGATCACGACGGAGTGCTCAACTTCACCTCCGTGCGCCGCGCGGACGAGCGCATCCGGCGCTACATCGTCGATCTGGCAAGTCCCTCGACCGTGACGCGAACGGGAAAGTGCGGTGTGGCCGTGGACGACATCAACGGGGCGCTGGCAGCGAACGCCACGAGATGCTGGGTCTTCGTACGCGTCGCGTTCCGCGCGAGCGACGATTCCCTCAACGGCGGCCCCTTGCTGCGCAAGGTACGCACGCTGCGCCTAACGATGATCGCCGGCAGCGCCACGGCGCCTGGCGAATTCACCCTGCTGCCCATCAGCCGGCTGCGCGTTGCCGGCGGGGCGTGGCTCAAGCGCGCGGACCGCCCGCTCAGCGGGATGGCGGGCGAGCAGGCCGCACCCTCGGGCTTCGTGATCGTCTCATCGATCGGCACACAGGACCGCGACACGACGCGCAATATCTTCTACGAGCCGCCGCCGGGGGTCAGCGATGAACCGGAAAGTGTGGGCCCAATCATCGGGCCCTCGCAGGTTCAGGTGAACGAACGGTCGCTGCGCCTACTGGCCGGCGGACTCTCGCGTTATGCGCGCGCGGAAGCGTACGTCCGCTTTCCCGAGGGACAGCGCAGTGTCATGACGTATCGCGAGCTGCGCCTGTGGGCGCGTGGTCGCGGCCGTGGCTGGGGCCAGGGCGGCGGCGGCGGGAGTCAGGCGAGCGATCTCCAGTTCTTCGTCAAGCTCGGTCGCGACGCGAACAACTTCTACATGTACCGCACAGCGATCAGCGCGGGAGCGACGCGCGCCGCATGGGAGCCGGAGAT
>CBQVAZ010000045.1:0-12980 GCA_967720205.1 uncultured Gemmatimonadaceae bacterium
CTAGCATGTCGCCTCTCGAAATCAGCGCGGCTGTCTTCGGCGCGGTCTCCGTCTACCTCAGTGCGAAAGAGAATATCTGGAGCTGGCCGACGGCGATCATCAACGTCGGGCTGTACACGATTGTCTTCTACCAGTCGCGGCTCTACGCGGACATGGGACTGCAGGTCGTGTATCTCACGCTCTCGATCTACGGTTGGTACAACTGGTTACATGGGGGCGAACACCGCACGGTTTTGCACGTCTCGCGAGCGACCCCGCGCATGCTTGCCGTGCTCGCCGTGCTCGTAATCGCCGGCTCATTAGTGCTCGGTGCGACGCTGCACAGGCACACGAACGCCGCGCTTCCGTTCCTGGATTCTGCATTGACGGCAACGAGCCTCGCTGCGCAGTGGCTCATGACGCGGAAGATCCTCGAGAACTGGCTGCTGTGGCTCGCCGTTGATGTCGTTTACGTGCCGATGTTCATCTCTCGCGGCTTGATCGCGACAGCCGTCCTCTACGCCGTCTTCCTCGTCCTCGCGATGCTCGGCTACATCTCATGGCGTCGATCGTACCTCCAGCGCCGTCCGACAGGTCAGCTCGTAACCGCCTAACGCGGATCGTGGTGTCGGGCTCCGAGTCGACGGGCAAAACGATGCTCGCCCAGTCGCTCGCCGAGCACTACGGTGTTATCTGGATCCCCGAGTTCGCCCGCGACTACGCCGAGCACAAGCGCGAGCCGCTCACCGCCGACGATGTCTCGCCGATCGCCGCCGGTCAGATCGCGAGAGAGAATGCCGCGTTTGAAAAAGCGAGTAGCGTTGTCATTCTCGATACCGACGTCGTGAGCACAGTCGTTTACGCTCAGCACTATTACGGCAGTGTCCTCGCTTGGATTGAACGGGCTGCTCGCGAACGGCTCGCCGATTTGTATTTGCTTTGCGACACTGATGTACCCTGGGTTGCGGACCAAGTGCGTGACGCTCAACATCATCGCCGCCAGGTCCACGATGCGTTCGTCCAGCGCCTTACGGAGCTCGCGGCCGTGTTCCGCTTGATCAGCGGAACGACTTCGCCAGACGAGCGGCTGGAGCGTGCGGTCGCACACATCGAGCAGTGGCGCCGGTTGTCTCGCACCTAACTTCGCCAATGCTCAAGCACGCCTTGTCATCCTTGTCGACGCGTCGAGAGTTCGTAGAGGATTCACTGCGCGGTGCGGCGGCACTCGTCGCGTTTGGTACACTCCCGGCTCGACGCGACGACTCGCCGTGGCACGCGCGAGCCTACCCTTTCACGTTAGGCGTCGCCTCCGGCGATCCGGCACATGATGGCTTCGTCGCGTGGACGCGGCTGGCTCCCGATCCTATTCGCGGCGGCGGCATGCCAGCCCGACCGGTGCCCGTGCGTTGGGAGATCGCAGCAGACGATGCGTTCCGTCGCCTGGTCAAGCGCGGCGAGGCGCTCGCGCTCCCCGATCTCGCCCATTCAGTGCACGTGGAGGTGAGCGGGCTTTCACCAGCCCGCGAGTACTTCTATCGCTTTGTCGCGGGAGGCGACGTCAGTCCGGTGGGACGCGCGATTACGGCGCCAGCGTTAGGCGCCAGCAACGCCCAGCTGAAATTCGCGTTTGTCTCTTGTCAGCACTACGAGCACGGGTATTACACGGCGTTTCGGCATCTTGCCGCCGACAACGTCGACCTCGTCGTGCATCTGGGCGATTACATCTACGAGTACGGCATCGCCAAGGATGCCATTCCAGCGATTCGACGGCACGATGGCGACGAGATCATCTCGCTCGCGCAATATCGCAATCGCTACGCGCTGTACAAGAGCGACCCGGATCTGCAAAGCGCGCACACGTCGGCACCATTCATCGTCACGTGGGACGACCACGAGGTGCAGAACAACTACGCGAACGCCATTTCTATGAGCAACGCGCCAACGGAACAGTTCCTCGCGCGACGCGCCGCCGCGTATCAAGCGTATTACGAGCATCTACCGCTGCGCCGATCGGCAATGCCGAGCGGCAACGCGATGCACCTCTACCGCCGCGCGCCGTATGGGACGCTTGCGATGTTCAGCGTGCTGGACGAGCGGCAGTATCGCTCTGACCAGCCGTGCGGCGACGGTCGCAAGCCCCGCTGTGCCGAGGCACTCGACCCGAACCGCGTCATGTTAGGCAAGGAGCAGGAGCGCTGGCTGCTCGACGGGCTCGCCGGCTCCAACGCTCAGTGGAACTTCCTCGCCAATCAAGTTGTGTTGGGCGACAACATGCTGCGCCGTCCGGACGAAACGGTGGACACCTATCCACTCGACACCTGGAACGGCTACGTCGCCGAGCGACAGCGCATCCTCGATTTTCTTGGGACGCGGCGTGCGTCAAATCCCGTCGTGCTCACTGGCGACATCCACGTGAGCATCGCGATGGATCTACGAGCCGACTGGGCGAACCGGTCGTCACCTAACGTGGCCGTCGAGCTGGTCGGCACGTCCATTTCGTCAGGCGGTGACGGTCAGCAAATGCCAGAGTGGGGACGCTGGACATTGGGCGGCAACCCGCACATGAAGTACTTCGACGGGCGGCGTGGCTACGTGCGCGTCAACGTGTCGCGGGAGCGCCTAACGGCCGACTATCGAGTCGTACCGCTCGTGACGCTTCCCGGCGGCTCCGTCGAAACGGCCGCAACCTTCGCCGTCGAAAACGGCCGGCCAACTCTCGTTAGGAGCTAGACCGGCCGTCCTCTCTGACCTCTGACCTCTGACCTAGTATCTATAATGCTCCGGCTTGTACGGCCCCTGGTCCTTGACGCCGATGTATTCGGCCTGCGCCGCGGTCAGCGTGGTGAGTTTCGCCCCTAACTTCGGCAGATGCAGCCGAGCAACCTTTTCGTCGAGGTGCTTCGGCAGCACGTAGACTTTCTTCTCGTACTTCCCCGCGTTCTGGTACAGCTCGAGCTGCGCCAGCACCTGATTCGTGAACGACGCCGACATTACGAAGCTTGGATGTCCCGTCGCGCATCCGAGGTTGAGTAAGCGACCCTCAGCAAGAATCAGGATCGAATTGCCGCTCGGAAACACGAACTCGTCGTACTGCGGCTTGATATTCACACGCTTCATGCCCGGTATCTTCTTCAGCCCGGCCATGTCGATCTCGTTGTCGAAGTGCCCGATGTTGCCGACGATCGCCTTGTCCTTCATGCGCTGCATGTGATCGACAGTGATCACGTCCTTATTGCCCGTGGCCGTGATGAAGATGTCGGCCGTCGAGACAACGTCATCGACTGTCTTCACTTCAAATCCTTCCATCGATGCCTGCAGCGCGCAGATCGGATCGATTTCGGTGATGACGACGCGCGCGCCCTGACCGCGCAGTGCCTGCGCGCAGCCCTTCCCCACTTCACCGTAGCCGCACACGACGGCGACCTTTCCGCTCAGCATCACATCCGTCGCGCGATTGAGTCCGTCGATCACCGAGTGCCGGCAACCATAGATGTTGTCGAACTTCGACTTCGTCACCGAGTCATTCACGTTGATCGCGGGGAAGCGTAGCGTCCCTTTCTGCATCATCTCGTACAGCCGATGCACGCCAGTCGTCGTCTCTTCGGAAACGCCGCGGATCTCGGCGGCGACCTTCGTCCAGCGCCCCGGATTCTTCTTTTGCTCCGCACGCAGCAGATCCAGAATGACGCCCCACTCTTCGGGGTCGTTGGCGGAGTCGAAGGCCGGCACCTTGCCTAACGCTTCGAAATCCGCTCCTCTGTGAACTAGCAGCGTCGCGTCGCCGCCGTCATCCAGTAGCAGATTCGGGCCACTGCCGTCGGGCCACATGAGCGCCTGCTCAGTGCACCACCAGTACTCCTCCAGCGTCTCACCCTTCCAGGCGAAAACCGGAATGCCGCGCGGATGCTCGGCTGTACCGTTAGGTCCGACAGCAACGGCCGCCGCTGCGTGATCCTGCGTCGAGAAAATGTTGCAGGACACCCAGCGCACTTCCGCGCCTAACGCCGTGAGCGTCTCGATCAGCACGGCTGTCTGCACCGTCATGTGCAGAGACCCCATGATCTTGGCACCCGCCAGCGGGCGCGATGCCGCGTACTCGGCGCGCACCGCCATGAGCCCGGGCATCTCGTGCTCTGCGAGACGAATTTCATTGCGGCCCCACTCGGCCAGCGAAAGATCCTTCACCTTGAAGGCCGGGCGATCCATTGCGGAAGAAACGGGAGCCGAAGGACGAGCGGTTGTAGACATGACTGCTATCTGAGAGTTGGGGTGAGAACTATTGCGGGCTACGAACGCCCGTCGACACGAAGAGTGACGGACCTTCTGTCGTTACATCTGCTGGAAGTGGGACATAACGCGAACGGCTAAACCCAGCCTGAGCAAACCACGAGTTCATCTGATCCGGCGAGAATCCTTGCCACACATGACCGAACTTCGCGCGCAGGTCATCTCGCTCGTGCGGCACCATGTCGAGGACGAGCAAGCGGCCGCCTCGTCGCAGCGCACGACTGGCCTCGCGTAGTGCCACACTTGGATCGGCAACGTTGTGCAGCACCAAAGCAAGAATCGCCGCGTCCAATGATTCGTCGGCGAGCGGCAGCGACTCGAGCTCCCCGCTCCTGAGCTCCACGTTCGTGAGTTCGGCGGTCTGTGTTCGTGCCAGCTCCAGCATCGCGGCCGATGCGTCCACGCCGACGATGCGCTTCACGAAAGGACTGAGCAGGCGCGTTAGGTGTCCGGTCCCGCACCCGAGATCGCCCACGACGGCGTTTTCATCGAGCAGCGCGAGCAGACCGATGAGAGAAGCGCGCTCGCCGAAAAGCGTTTCGCGCACCTTCTCCCAATCGCTCGCCGCCTGAGCGAAGAAGGCCTGCGAGCGAGCCCGCCGCTTTGCGACCACCGCCCGCACTCGCTCCGCATCGCTGCGCGCCTTGGGTGCTTGGCCAAGATCCGCCGCGACGAGATCCCACAGCTGCCTGGGACCTTCACCCAGCTGCGGGTCCAGCCGGTAGTAACGGCTCGTCCCTTCGGACCGAGACGCCACCCAGCCTTCGTCGCTCAGCAGCCTAAGGTGCCGACTGACCGTTGATTGAGGAAGCTGAACGACGCTACAAAGCTCTCCGACCGTAAGCTCTTGCATTGCAAGCACATGCAGGAGCCTAGCTCGAGTAGGATCGACTAGCGCCGGTAGGCGCTCGAGTAGCGCGACGTCAGCCATAATATCCGTATATCTGGATTAAAGGATATACGGACGGCTGACTGCCGTCAACCCGCGCGCGGTGTGCCCTACACCGTTACGTGAGCTTGCTCAGCGCCTGCTGGAGTCGCGGGAGAACGACGGCGATGTCCTCCATCGAGACGGCGCCAACCGAAAGCCGGAACCAGCCCGTGTCCTCGTTCGAACCGAAGGCCTGGAACGGCACGACAGCCAGACCGCACTCGCTGAGCAACCAGCGTCTGACATCGTGGTTCGTCCGCAAAACCTCGCCGGACGCCGACTTGCGACCATGCAGTCCGAACCGCGCGCTCAAATACATCGCGCCCATCGGTGCGACGGCGTCGACGGGGAACCCCTCGCTCTTGAGCGCAGTGATTCCTTTGAACAGCGCATCGAGCCGTTGCTCGAGGCCAGCGATGAACTCACGCCGATACGAGGCAATGATATCGGGCTTGCCTAACAACTCGGCTGAAGCGATCTGCTCCGCTCGCGGAGCCCACGTGCCGACGTGACCGAGAAAGTCGTTGGCCGCTCGCACGATATCTGGCGGCCCGACGAGCCAGCCGACGCGAATGCCGGTAGCCGCAAATGCCTTCGACATCCCGTCGACGTACAGCGTGTATGGACGCATGGCCGGCCGGAGGTCTACCGGGTGGACGTGTGTCACGTCGCCGAACGTCAGCTGCCAGTACACTTGATCATAGAGGAGATACAGCGGCCGTTCTCCGGCGCCGCGGCTGGCGTTCTCCTCGAGCACGACGTCGCAAATCGCGCCTAACGCAGCGGCGTCGAATGCGGTTCCACACGGGTTGAGCGGCGAATTGAGCACGAGGAGTCGGGCCCCGCGCACAGCCGTCTTCAGTTGTCGTGCGTTAGGCAGAAATGCGGCCGACGCATCGCACGTGACGCTCACCGGCGTGGCGTCTACAAGGTGGCAGTAGTAGTTCGAGTTCCACGACGGCACGCCGAATACAACGCGGTCCTTGGGATCGACGAGCGTTACGAAGGACCCGTAGATCGCAGGCCGGGACCCCGACGTGACCAGCACTGACTCAGGCTGATACGCAACGCCCAGGGCGCGACCGTAGAAATCAGCGACAGCTGATCGCATAACGGGCACACCTGTCGACGGCGGGTAGTTCGTCTCCCGCCTATGCAACGCGAGGGCGATCTGCTCCTCGAGGAAGGCAGGAATCGGGAACTGTTTCGGATCGAAATCTCCAACCGTCAGATTGCAAATCCGCTCGCCGACGCCGATCCGTTCGCGGATCTCTGCAGCGATTCGGAGGATCTCGGAGCCTTGCATCGTCATCGCAAGCGCCGAGGTCCTTGGTCCAGCCGCTTCTTCTCGGACTTGCCCTTTTGGCGCAGCACTTGCCATCGGCCGGGACTGCTGGGCGGAAGACTTTGGGACGGTACCAGTTTCTGGTGTCATGGTACGGTGCTGGAGAGTGTGAGCGACACAGTTGGTGCGCTGACATGGCAACTTATCGCGTCTGGCGCCTCAACGCACCGTGATCGTTTGGAGTGTCGAGCTATACTTCACGTTGGTTCCACAAACTCGGGAGCAATGATTGGTGCGCACTCTTCGGCGGGCCGCATTCGTTTTCGCAAGCGTCTGTAGCGCATTTGCACTTGAAGCGCAGTCGACTCCGATTGTACTGCCAGTTCCTCCTGGCGCGCGCGTCAAGGTGACCGCTCCGTCGTTAGTTACTCCACTCATCGCGAACTACCTGGAGATGCGCGGCGACACAGTCGTCCTCGTGGACGATCGAGCTGGGCGCGGACTCTGGTCGATTCCGTACAACGACATACGCTCGCTGCACTTGAGCATCGGTCAGAAAAAGAACCACGGCCCCTACATCATGCGCGGTGCGGTGTTAGGCGGCGCGGCTGGGTTTCTCATCGGTGTGCTGGCTGCCGCTACGATCGATCCGTCCGACACTACCAAAAAGTTCAAGCGCGTGACCACTGGCGCCATCGTCGGCGTGGCCGGCGCTTTGGCCGGTGGCTTCGTCGGCTCTCGCTTCACGACCGAGAACTGGAGTCCCGTCTCGCTTCGGCGCCGGGTGTCGCTCGCCCCAGCGCCACGAGGAGCACAGCTCCGCGTCGATTTGATGTTCTAAGCGTTAGGCCTAGAACCGCAGTCGTGCGGTTGCAATGAGATTCCGGCCAGCCTGCACGTAGTAGAAGGACGCCGAGCCATCGGTGTAGCCGGCCGCGTATGCGCGACGATCCGTGAGATTGCGCAGCTGCACCAAGACTGTGTGTCGACCGAGGTCCATCGCGAGCGCACCGTCCATCGTGTACGCAGCGGGCAGTACGAACCGACTGTCGCCGGTGTTCGCGAGGAATGAGGATCCAACGTAACGTCCGTCGATGTGGATCCACGTCGCACGAGCTGGCGCAAATGAGATTCGATGGTTCGCGACGAAGCCAGGCGTGAGCAACGGCTCAACGTCGCGATAGGTCTGACCTGTCGCGTCATCCACGTACTCTGCGATCCGGCCGCGCGTGAACGCGATGTTCGCCGACGCCGTGAACCGCGAATCCTGAGAGCCGCGATAGCCGCCCTCGAGCTCGAGACCCTGCCGAACGCTCGCGCGCACATTCTTCCGCAGCGGCAAGCCGATGTAGCTGAGCTCCCCGATCGGCGTGATCTCGTTGCGGAAGCGCATGTCGAAGACATTGCCTGATAGTGAGAACGGTCCCGATTCGTAAAAGAGACCGACCTCCGCGTCGCGCACGCGTTCCGGGCGTACGCGATCGAGCGGGCCGATGAACGCGGCATTCGTCGTGTCAATATTGTCGAAGCCCGCGAACATGTCGTTGCGCGTTGGCTCGCGACCGTTACTGCCGTACGATGCGTACCAGGATGTTCGTGGCGTTAGGCGCATACTCAAGCCAACTTTCGGATTGACGAACGTCCAGTCGATGTCGCTCCCGTCGATTCCGGCATTGGCGTCAGCCGTGTACGCGAACGACGCGCGCCGAGCCTGGAAGTCGGCGAACCACATCGCGCTGCCTTGCTCGACACGTACCTTGGCGAAAGCGCTCACCTCGTCCTTGTCACCGCGGTTGGAATACACGCGGTTGTGAAGATCAGGCCGCACGAAAAGGAAATGATCGCGATGGTATTGGTTACCGTGCGCGCCAATCGTGAGACTCGCTTTCCCCCAGCTGCGGCTGAATGTCCCGAACAGTCCCGTCATCGTGGAAGCGAGGTTGAAGTTCGAAACATCGGCACCGAACGTCACGTCGTAGTCGCCTCCCGCGGATACGTTGTATGCGGTGGCGCCTAACGTGCTCTGCGCGTCCAGCTGACGCGTGACCGTGAGCCCCACGACGCTTTGCCAGAAACGGTCGCTGTCGGTGAGCGGGTTGCTGCGTGGGTCCGCTGCGATCTCGGCCACGCTCGACGCGAGGTATGACAATTGATTGCGCGAGATGCCGTACGCAGCTACCAGCTTCGCGATCGTGCGGTCGCCGTAGTAACCCGCGCTCGCAAAGCCACCGGTCGAGCTGTTTCCTGAATGGCGACGAAAACCATCCGTCTCCTGTGTCGACACTCGGCCATACGCGCCAACTCGATCGCTCAACATCGACTGCCATTCTGCGCTCGCGCGGCTCGTATTGAATGAGCCTCGGCTCAGCTGCAGCTCTCCGCCTTTCCTGCTCCGCACCAACGAGAACGATTCGAAATTCACGGAGCCGGCATACGCCGCCGTACCTAACGAGCTCGTTCCCACACCGCGCTGCACCTGCACTGACTGCACGCCGTTGCCGAAGTCCGGGAAGTTGGAAAAGAAAACGCCCTGATCCTCGGCGTCGTTCAGCGGAATGCCGTCCAGCGTGATGTTGATGCGCGTCTGGTCGATTCCACGAATCCTGAAGTACGTGTAGTTACTGTAGGCTCCGCCGTCTGAATACGCGGTGATTCCGGGTGTCGCACTGAGCAGCAGTGGAACTTCCTGCCCGCTGTAGCGCTGTTCCAACTCGCGCGCCGGAATCGTGGTCTGGGTTATCGGCGCGGCGCCGCTCATCCCGCTCGCGTCAGCCGCTGCTCGAATCGCGGTAATTGTCACCTTCTCCAGGGCGCGCGTGATAGGCGTCAGAAGAACTCGTATACCGCTGTCCTGTTGCGGCGCGAATTCCACGCTCACATAGCCGGCTCGCACGACCCGAATCCGCGCACCGTTAGGCGCGTCCAACTGAAACCACCCGCTGCTGTCGCTCGTGGCTACGCCTGCACTGCCGACAGCCATGATGGATGCGCCAGCGATCGGCGCCTGGGTGACGGCATCGCGCACCTCTCCGCTCAACACAACGACAGCGAACCACAGCCATAGAAATGACATCTCGCTCGTTACCTCATGCAGTTTCGATGTACGGGTTACCAAGTCGTTCGCCGCCGCGCTCCTGCCATTGCTGGTAAAGCGGCAACGCGATGCGAAACCACGCGGTGAATGACTCCGGCTTCGCGGTCAGCTCGCGCGCAATTTCAGCGAGCGGAACGGCGCGCCATGCAGCGACTTCGCTCTGGAGCGCCTTGACTTGCCCATGAATCAGGCCGCTGAACACGTGGTCGTACTCGTGCTCGATCAGGCCAGGTGGAACGGCGCTGCGATAGCGAAAGCGAAATGCGGGACGCAGACTGGCCACGACGCCTAACTCCTCCTTGAGGCAGCGTCTCGCCGCCACGATCAGCGACTCGCCTTCTCTTGGATGCGTGCAGGCCGTGTTGGACCACAGGCCGCCCGAGTGATACTTGCCCGGCGCACGCTGTTGCACGATCAGCGCGCCCGCCGCATCGAACGCAAAGACAGACACCGCTCGATGGAGGCTGCCTAACGTGTGCGCCCGCAGCTTCTCTTCGACGCCGATGGGTCGGTCGTCCTGGTCAACGAGCACCACGTTCGCCATGACGCTATTGCACGCGCCCTGCCGCGCGTTCGATGACGCGGCCAAGCTGGTCACAGGCTACAGCAATTCGCTCCGTCGTAAAGCCCGCAAAGCCCAACAACAAACCTTGCTGAGGATGTCGCACCGTGTACGCCGAGACGGGAGAAATCTCGATACCAAGGCTCATCGCATCGGCAGCGATTGAGTGGTCTGGGACCGGCACCGTTATGCGTGCCAGCACGTGCATGCCGCCGTCATGCGGTTTGAATTCCAATGCTCCGATGCGTGAGCGTCCGTAGTCCAACAGCGCGGCTCGGCGCTCCTGGTAAAGCGTGCGCATCCGTCGGATGTGTCGCTCATAGTGCCCGCCTTCGACGAACGCGGCGAGCACTGCCTGCTGCACGCCCGGCGCATGGCGCCCGGAGACGCCGCGTGCTGCCCGGAACGCGTCCACAAGGTGCGAAGGGACGATCACGTACCCCATACGCAGCGCAGGGAACAGCGTCTTGCTGAACGTGCCGACGTAGACAACTCGGCCGTCGACGTCGAGCGCGCGCAGAGAAGGAAGCGGCGCCCCCGAGTAGCGATACTCGCTATCGTAGTCGTCCTCGATGATCCAAGCATCCGCTTCGCGTGCCCAGTCCAGGAGCGCAAGTCGTCGCGCCGCTGTCAGCGTAACGCCTAACGGGAATTGATGCGATGGCGTCACGTACGCCGCGCGTGCGGTCGGCGCGCGGCGGCGCCCAATTGTGACGTCGAGTCCCTCGTCATCGACGGGCACCGGAACGAGCGATGCCCCTGCGCTTTCGATCGCCGCCCGTGCGCCCATGTAGCCGGGATCTTCCACCCACACCTCGTCGCCGGGATCCACGACGAGTCGTGTGGCGAGGTCGAGCCCCTGCTGCGATCCCTCGACGATGAACACCTGCTCCGCGCTGCAATCGATCCCGCGCGCGCGGCCCACGTGCTGCGCCACGGAGTTGCGAAGCGGCGCGTATCCCGCGGCGTCGCCGTATAGCAGAGATTCCGATGGCAGGTGTCGCCAGAATCGCGCGCTGAGCTGCGCCCACGTGCGCCAGGGAAACGCATCGAGCGCGGGCACGCCTAACGCAAATGGCACCGCGCGCACGTGCGTTCGCCGTGACTCGCCCCTGGGCGAGGCCATCTGTACACCGCGCGCCGAGAGTCGTGGTGGCCGCACCAATCCCGGAGCCACCGGGGCCGTAGGTGCAGACTCGACGGCGAGCAGGTGATCGGGGAGCCCCTGCACGACGTACGTCCCGCTGCGCTCCTGGCCGCATAGGTACCCTTCGGCGCGCAGCTGCGCGACGGCTGCATCCACGGTTGTTCGCGAAACGCCAAGCAACGTCGCCAATCCGCGCGCACCGGCAAGGCGACTTCCCCGTGCCACTCGACCCCGCAGGATCGCGCTCCGGATGCCGTCAGCAATCTGACGCGTCAGCGGCTGGATGCTGTCGCGCTCCAGTTCCAGCCACAGCGGCGGTGCAGAAACTCGAGCCATTCTGGCCTGCTAATGTAGTCACTTTCTGGCGATAGCGAACGGGCCAGACAGAATCGATTTTGGGTGTGCGTCCTGGCCGCTGGAATCGTGCGCGAATCGCGCGCACCGGCGGCAAGCACTCGATACCATTGTCCCGCGCTACTTTCCGGGACGCACGGCTGGAGAGGTCTTCAAACCCATGCCTAACGTGCATGTGAACGCCATCATTACTCAAGACATGCGGGCCGTCGTTCAGGCGGCCCATCTCTGCTTCGCGGCGACTGTCACGCCAGACGGTCGGCCCAATCTTTCACCGAAAGGCACGATCCGCGTCTGGGACGACAATCACCTGTTCTTTCTCGATATTGCGTCGCCGACGACGCGCGCGAATCTCGAGCGCTCACCCTGGATCGAGATCAACGTCGTGGATCAACTATCTCGCCGAGGCTATCGCTTTCTCGGTCGCGCGCAATTGCACGTCGATGACGATGTCTACGCAGACGCTACGCGCCGCGTGTTTGCCCAGGAGGGAAACAAGTATCCAGTGGCCGCTGTCGTTCTCGTCGCCGTCGAACGCGCACTCCCACTATTCTCGCCCGGGTACATGCATATAGCTGACGAAGCGTCCATGCGCACGACGTGGCGCGAGCGCCGGCGCGAGCTTGACGACGAGTTCGAGCAGTATCTCCACACCACGTTGCCGATGAATCCGCACGAGTCCGCGGAGCCGCACTGAGGATCCAATGATCGCACGACCGCAACCAACTGAGCACGTTCCCTATTTCTCGAGGTACATCGATCTCGTACCTGACGGTGACCTGCTGGAGTTGCTCGACGCGCAACACCGCACGACGCTAAAGTCGCTGGCGCCAGTTTCTCCGGAGAAAGCGAAGCATCGCTATGCCGATGGAAAGTGGAGCGTCACTGAAGTTGTCGGCCATCTCGCCGACACGGAACGTATCTTCACGTATCGCGCACTCCGCTTCGCGCGCGGCGATAATACTCCGCTCGCGGGCTACGACGAAAACGCGTACACCCCCGCGGGTCGCTTCGACGATCGCTCGTTAGGCGACGTCCTCGCGGAATACACCGCGGTGCGCGGAGCTACGGTCGCGCTTCTTCGCGGGCTCCCCGCCGATGCCTTCGAGCGCTCCGGCCCCGCCAACGGCCACCCGATTTCAGTGCGGGCCCTGGCCTATATCATCGCCGGGCATGAGCGGCACCACATGCGAGTTCTGGAGGCGCGCTACGGAATCCCGTCATCGGCATAGCCTGCTGCCAAAACGCATAACAAAACGCCCGCCTCACTGGGCAGGCGTCATCAAAGTGGCCAGGGACGGGATCGAACCGCCGACACGCGGATTTTCAGTCCGCTGCTCT
>CBQVAZ010000046.1:0-12912 GCA_967720205.1 uncultured Gemmatimonadaceae bacterium
GGGACGGGATCCGCGGCCGTCTGGCCGCGACGTTCCTTCCGGCCGAAGACGCGGAAATGGCGCGCCTGATCAAGAGCGAGGTCGTGCAGGGGACGCGACCTTCAGCGACAAGTGAATACCGCTTCGTTAGGCGCGACGGTCAATTGTCCTGGGGAACGTTGACTGTGTCGCGTGCCACAACCGCCAATGGCGGGCCCACGCGGCTCATCGCGATCGTGCAGGACGTAACGGAGCGCAAGCGCCTGGAGGCGCAACTGGCGCACCAGGCGTATCACGATCCGCTCACTGAGCTTGCCAACCGCAGTCTGTTCCGCGATCGCGTGGACCACGCGCTAGCACGCGCGTCGCGGCATTGCGAGCGCGTGGCGGTGCTGTTCCTCGACCTCGATGACTTCAAGACAGTCAACGACAGTCTCGGGCACGATGAGGGTGACAGGCTGCTCAAGGCCGTCGCCGCGCGGCTGCTCAACGCCACCCGCGGTTGCGACACCGTTGCGCGCCTGGGCGGAGACGAGTTTGCCGTGCTGCTCGAGAATGTACGCGACGACCAGGACGTGATCGTCGTCGCCAACCGCATAACGAGCTCACTCGGCGCACCCTTCCAGCTGCAACAGAAGTTGATGTCGATCAGCGCGAGCATGGGAATCGCGCGCGCCGCCGAGGGCGATGGCGCTGACGAGCTGTTGCGCAATGCGGACGTCGCCATGTACGCAGCCAAGGCGCGCGGCAAGGCAGGTTACACGCTCTTTGAACCGGAGATGCACGCCGCGCTGCTCAACAGGCTCTCGACGGAAGCCGATTTGCGCGACGCCGTGGAACGTCAGGAGTTCAGACTGCAATACCAGCCGATCGTGGACCTCGAGGCCGGGCGCGTGGTCGGATGCGAGGCGCTGGTGCGTTGGGACCACCCGCATCGGGGCATGGTTGCTCCCGACCAGTTCATCCGTCTGGCCGAAGACACGGGTCTCATCATCCCGTTAGGCAAGTGGGTCCTGCGCGAGGCAACGCGCGAAGCGGCGAACTGGCCGAGCACTCCGACATGCTCGCGTCCGCCCTACGTCACTGTGAACATCGCGGGCAAGCAGCTGCTATCGCCGGAGTTTGTCACGGACGTCGCGGAAGCGCTGAGCGACGCTGGACTCACACCGCAACGCCTGATTCTGGAAATCACCGAAGGGACGTTACTCGACAATGCCGAGGCCACGACGCGCCGGTTGCAGGAAGTGAAGGCGCTCGGCGTGCGGCTCGCAATCGACGACTTCGGGACAGGGTACTCCTCGCTCAGCTACCTGCAGCGATTCCCGATTGACATCCTCAAGATCGACAGGTCGTTCGTGGACGGCATCGTGCGCGGCGGAAACCAGGCCGCGCTGGCGCGCACGATCATTTCGTTAGGCGATTCCCTGGCGCTGCGTACTGTCGCCGAAGGAATCGAAACCGACGCTCAGCGAGCCGTGTTGCGCGATCTCGGCTGCCAGCTTGGCCAGGGGTTCCTCTATGCCAGGCCGCTGGACTCGAGCGCGATCGCCGGCGTCATGGGACGACTGGGGCTTGCCGACGAGCCGATGCTCGTGATCGAACAGGCGTCGACGCCGAAAGGGGCCGCAGCCTAACGCTTAGGGACCGGGCGCCTGCGCGCGAAGGCGCGAGTGGCGGTAGCTGTACAGGAAGTAGAACGCCAGTCCCAGTGCGAGCCAGATCGCGAAGCGCTTCCACGCCGTCGCGGGCAACCCGATCATCACAAAGATGCAGCCGGCGACTCCGCCTAACGCGACCGGCCAAACGAACGGGATTTTGAAGGGGCGCGGGCGCTCGGGCTCCTTGACGCGCAAGACGAGCACACCGAGGCATACCAGCACGAACGCGAATAGGGTACCGATGTTCGTAAGATCGTACGTTTCGCCCGCGTCGCCGATGAGCGCCCACGACGCCACGAAGAACCCCGTGACAAGCGTCATCACGTGCGGCGTCCGGAAGCGGGGATGGATCCGCGCGGCGATCGGCGGCAGCAGGCCGTCGCGCGCCATGGCGTAAAAGATTCGCGGCTGGCCGTACTGGAAGACGAGCAACACGGCCGTTGTCGACACCACCGCGCCTAACGAAATGATCCAGGACCAGCGCACGAGCCCTGCCTTGTTGAACGCCGCCGCCAGCGGGTCGTTCGCGAGCAACTGCTGATACGGTACCAAGCCCGTCGCCACCGCGCCGACAATGATATAGATCACCGTGCAGATGGCGAGGCCGAGCATGATGCCTAACGGCATGTTGCGTTGTGGATTCTTGGTCTCTTCGGCAGCCGTGGATATGGCGTCGAAGCCGATGTACGCAAAGAACACGATCGCGGCGCCTTGCCAGATGCCGCGGAATCCGTTTGGCGCGAACGGCTTGTAGTTAGCTGTATCGATGTACTGCGCGCCGACGATCACGAAGATCGCGAGTACGACCAGTTTGATTATCACCAGGATGTTGTTGACGCGCGCGCTTTCTCGCACGCCAAGGACAAGCAGCCCAGTGATGAGACCGACGATGCAGAACGCGGGCACGTTGAGGAGTACGGGCCAGCCAGCGATGTGCGGCGCTGTGTCGATGAGGGCGCGCAACGCGGGGTCGGAACTGAGCATGACCTCGCGGTAGCCGTGCACCATCCAGGCCGGAAGGTTGATTCCGACGCCTGTGAGCAGCGAGTTGAAGTAGCCGCTCCATCCGATCGCGACGGCCACGTTACCGACGGCGTACTCGAGGATGAGATCCCAGCCGATGATCCATGCGATGAGCTCGCCTAACGTGGCGTAGGAATACGCGTAGGCGCTTCCCGCCTGGGGAATCATCGCCGACAGCTCGGCGTAACACAGCGCCGCCAGAGCACAGACAGCGCCCAGCAACGCAAAAGAGAGGACGAGGCCTGGGCCTGCCCCGTAGCGAACCACGGTGCCGTCGGGAAGAATCTGCCCCGCCGCCGCCGTGCCGATGGAAGAAAAGATGCCGGCGCCGATGACGGCGCCGATCGACAAGGCGACGAGGTCGCGAACGCCTAACGTGCGACGAAGGCCGCCCGGACGCTCGTCATCGGGCATCAGGGCGGCTATCGACTTGCGCGCGAAGAGCGAAACCAAAGCGCTAAAGGTCTAAGGTCTGGGCTCTAGGGTTCAAGCAGCGCGCGCCGGAGCTCGCGCCGAGGATCCAGCTTCGGTTTCGATGCGCATGGCGTAGAACGAGCGGTATACGAACGTCACAGCGATCAGGAAGAACACGCCGGCTAACACGAGCCGCAAAGTGCTGCCGCGTTCGGCCGTGAGATATACTCCGAGCTCGACGGCGAGCAACCCGAAAAGCGTCGTGAACTTGATGACCGGGTTCATCGCCACCGACGACGTGTCCTTGAACGGATCGCCTACGGTATCGCCGACGACTGCCGCGGCGTGTAACTCGGTGCCTTTCATCTTCAGCGTTGTCTCGACGATTTTCTTCGCGTTGTCCCAGGCGCCGCCGGCATTGGCCATGAAGATCGCCTGGAAGAGTCCAAACATGGCGATCGAAATCAGGTAGCCGATGAAGTAGAACGGCTCGACGAACGCAAACGCCAACGTCGAGAAGAACACAGCGAGGAAGATGTTGAACATCCCGCGCTGCGCGTACTGCGTGCAGATCTCGACGACTTTGCGGGAGTCTTCGACCGATGCCCTGGTCACGCCTTCAAGCTTGATGTTGCGCTTGATGAACTCGACGGCGCGATAGGCGCCAGTTGTAACGGCCTGCGTCGAGGCTCCGGTGAACCAGTAGATCATCGCACCGCCGGTGATGAGCCCGAGCAGGAAAGGCGGGTGCAGAATCGACAACTGTTCTATCCCACTCGTTAGGCCGTGTGTCAAGTTCATGATGATCGCGAAGATCATCGTCGTAGCGCCGACGACGGCCGTTCCGATCAACACCGGTTTCGCCGTGGCCTTGAACGTATTCCCTGCCCCGTCGTTCTCTTCGAGCAGTTCCTTGCCGACCTCGAAGTTGACGTCGAACCCGAAATCGCGCTTGATCTCCTCGCGAACGCCGGGGATCTGCTCGATCGTGGAGAGCTCGTACACCGACTGCGCATTGTCAGTCACCGGACCGTAGCTGTCCACAGCTATCGTCACCGGCCCCATTCCAAGGAAGCCGAATGCGACGAGACCGAAGGCGAAGATCGCGGGCGCCTTCATGAAATCACCCAGCCCCATGGTGCTCACGCCGTAAGCGATCGCCATGAGAACCATGATCGTCATGCCTAACCAGTACGCCGAGAAGTTCCCCGCGACGAAGCCGGAAAGGATGTTGAGCGAGGACCCGCCCTCACGCGACGAGGTGACGACTTCCTGGACATGTCGCGAGTTCACCGACGTGAAGATCTTCACCAACTCCGGGATGATCGCGCCGGCCAGCGTTCCGCACGTGATAACAGTCGACAGCTGCCACCACAGCGACGTGTTCCCGCTGATGTTGGGGATGACGAGGTAGGACACGATATACGTGAGCACTACCGACACGATTGATGTCAGCCACACCAGGACCGTGAGCGGATGCTCGAAGTTGAAGCGCGGCGTGTTCGCATGGCGCGCGTTCGTCATCGCGCTGTTCACCAGGTACGAGACGCCAGATGCGATGACCATCATCACGCGCATCAGGAAGATCCAGACGAGCAGCTGCGACTGCAGCGCGGTATCAGCGACCGCGAGCACGATGAACGAGATGAGCGCAACGCCCGTGACACCGTAGGTCTCGAAGCCGTCCGCAGTGGGACCGACCGAATCGCCGGCGTTGTCGCCGGTGCAGTCCGCGATAACGCCCGGGTTTCGCGCGTCGTCTTCCTTGATCTTGAAGACGACCTTCATCAAGTCGGCCCCGATGTCGGCGATCTTGGTGAAGATGCCGCCGGCGATACGCAGTGCGGCGGCGCCTAACGACTCACCGATGGCGAAGCCGAGGAAGCACGCCCCGGCCACTGTAGACGGAATGAACAGCAGAATCGCGAGCATGAACAGCAGCTCGACGGAGATGAGCATCATGCCCACGCTCATCCCAGCGCGCAGCGGGATGTCGTGCAGCGGCAGCGCCCTGCCCTTGAGGCTTGCGAACGCGGTCCGCGAATTGGCCAGCGTGTTGATGCGGATGCCGAACCACGCAACGCCGTAGCTGCCTGCCATGCCGATCAAACTGAACAGCAGAATGACGAGAATCTTTGGAAATGCGAGACCGGTGAGGACGAAGTAGAGAACAATCACCGACCCGATGAACGCGAACAGCACGAGGAGGAGACGACCCTGTTGTAGGAGATACACTTTGCACGTCTCGTAGATGAGCGCCGATATCTCCGCCATCGAATTGTGCACCGGCATGTTCCGCACTTTGACGTAGCTCCACCAGCCGAACAGAAGGCCGAGGAGGCATACGACAAGGCCTGAAAGCAGGATCTGGTGGCCGGTGAAACCGAGGAAATCACCCTGGTTCAGATCAGGGAGCTGTAGGTTGACTTCGCCCCCCGGACGGTGATCTTGCGCCGCGACGGCGGTGTCCTGCGCCCCGGCGAGCGGAGCGAGCATACTGCCGGCGAGTCCCAGCGTGAGGCCTAACAAGAGGATGCGCCGAGTGAATCGCATCAATGACATCGGGAACGTTCTCCTTGAGGTGGCGTGCAGAGTCGGGCCCGCGCTCACGGCAGCACCGTTAGGCGGGCAATTGGCCGGCAGGTGTCCGCCGCCAAAGTAAGAACACCGGAATACCGAGCAGGACGAGCACCAAGCCAGAAACGGCCTGCGCACGCGTCTTCTCGGCGATGACCAGAATGATCGCGACGGCCGCGGCTAGCGCGATATATAACGCCGGCAGGAACGGATAGCCGATGGCCCGGTACGGACGAGGCAGTTCCGCTCGTTTGCGGCGCAAAATGAACAATCCGATCGTCGTCAGCACGTAGAACAGGAGTGCTGCGAAGATCACGTAATCCAGCAGCTGACCGTACGTGCCCGTTAGGCAAAGCAGCGAGATCCAGATGGCCTGCACGGTGAGCGCGAAGGCCGGGACGTGCCTGTCGCTGAGCGTGCCCGCCCGCGCGAAAAACAGCCCGTCGCGCGCCATGGCGTAGTAGACACGCGCGCCGGAGAGGATCAGCCCGTTGTTGCAGCCGAATGTCGAGATGAGAATCGCCGCGGCCATGAGCACTGTACCGCTCGGTCCGAGGATGACTTCGGCGGCGGCAGTCCCGACGCGATCCTGCGTCGCGAACTGGATGCCGCGCTCGAGCACCACGGCGCCATCGGCCGAGCCAACGAGCGGGAGCACCGTTAGGTAGGACACGTTGGCCAAAACATACAGTAAGCTGACGAGCCCCGTGCCTAACAAAAGCGCCCGCGGCAGGTTGCGCTGCGGGTTATCGACCTCGGCGGCGGCGAACGTCACGTTGTTCCAGGCGTCGCTCGAGAAGAGCGAGCCCACCATCGCAGCGCCGACGGCCACGACGAAGGCCGCGCCAACGGGTGGAGCGCCGCTGAAACCTGAGCCGCTGAAATTGGCGGCAATGGCAGCGGCGTTGCGGCCAATCGTTAGGCCGAGCAGGATGAGCAGAGCCAGCGCCGCCGTCTTGATCGTCGTGAGCGCGGTTTGCACGAACTTGGCCTCGCGCACGCCGCGGATGTTGATCCACGTCAGGATCCACACCGAGATCAGCGCGACGAGTCGTTGCGGCGAGAGGCCCAGCTGAAACGCCTGCCCCGGCGAGCGGCAGCCTAACGCGGCAATGCAGACATCTGTCTGCGGGAACCAGCCAAAGCGCTCAGGCCCCAGCTGCGGCGCGAAGACGGCCAGAAAGCGGCCAAAGGCGACGGCCACAGCGGCGATCGTACCTGTCTGGATGACCACGAAGAGCGTCCAGCCGTACAGAAAGCCGACGAGAGGACCCATCGACTCTCGCAAAAACACATACTGGCCACCGGCTCGCGGGTACATGGCCGCCAGCTCGCCGTACGCTAGCGCTCCCAACAGCGTGATGACGCCGGTGAGGACCCACACCATCAGGAGCCAAAGGGGCGAATTGAGCGTCCGCGCGATGTCCGCCGAAACGATGAAAATCCCCGACCCGATCATCGATCCAGCGACGAGCATCACCGCGTCGACGAGCGAAAACGCCCGAACGAAGCCCGTATTTGTTGTGCTCGCGGTGGTCGAATCGGCCACGCAGTACCCTGAATTCCTAGTTGTTGAACACGTTCGCCGGCGGGTGGGGTAGCCGGCGGAAGAGGCTGGGCGCTAAGTCGCGCGCAAAGATATGCCGCCCCCTGACTCTAAGCCAGGGCCAATCAGCATCACGACTTACATCGCTTCCGCTTTGATCGTGACGGTGTCTCGAACCGGTGCTCCATTGCGCCGAACGGCTGGCTTGAAGCGCATTTCGAGGAGCATCTCCTTCACACGTTTGTTGTAGCGGGAGTCGTTCGACGGGTTGAACGAGATCAGCGTCGCGTTGCCGAGCGTATCGATGTCGAAGTAGGCGACCATGCGGTACGGTCGGACCTTGTTCGGGACCGGGATCGGCAGAATCGGGAGGGCAACAACGGTTGCGCCGTGAATCTCGCCGTCACCGCCGCCAGTTCCGGGACCGTTTCCTGAACCGCGACCCGTGCCGTTGCCCGAACCTATGCCGCCACCGGTGCCAGGTCCGTTTCCTGTGGTGCCGTCCTTCCCCGTGCCTCCCGACGCGCCATTGCCGGCAGAATCGGGACGCGCTGCAGTAACCGATTCAGGCGGCGCCACCGGCGGCGGCTCAGGCTTCACCTCGGGCTTTGGCTCATCCTTCTTCTGCTCGACGGGCGTTGGAGCTGGAACCGGCGGAGTTTGATTAGCTGGGGCCTTCGGCATAACGATGAACCGCAGTCGTTCGCGCACGTCGCGCAGCGCTCCGGCTCCCATCGTTCCGCCGCCACCGCCGCCCGCCGGACCACGCCCGCCCGCGGCCTTGTTGCGCACGTCGAGCGCCTCGCGCGCGGAGAGTAGCGGCGGCATAAGGATCAGCGCGACGATCAGCGCATGCAGCAAAGCAGCCGCGATTGTCGGCCGCGCCGACTTGGGATCGCGCGTCGGAATGCCCAGAGGGGGGCGATAGGTGGGCTTCTCGGGCGATTCGTTAGGCAAACTGCCAGTCCTTAGGCCTTGGTCTTTAGTCCTTAGCAACGGCCTGCTGGTTAACGACGATGGCCTAAGGACTAACGACTTTTGGGATACAAAGTATACGGCGGGTGACCCCAAGAGGTTCACCCGCCGCTAAAGACTTCCCCACGGGCTCGGCAGTTACTTCACGTCTATCGGCGTGATACCGAGCACCTTGACGCCGGAGCCACGAGCCATGTCCATCGCCCAAATGACGTCCTGATAAACGGCTTCAGGATCGCCTTTGATGAACATGATTTTCTCCGGCCGCGGATCGTAGATCTCCTTGAGACGCCGGGCGAGGTTGTCCCTCGTCATCGGCTCCTTGTTCACGGCGAAGGTGCCGTTAGGAAGGATCTCGAGGATAATTTGATCCGGTTTCGCATCGGGTGGTTTGTCCTGCGGCGTGGGATCCGGCAGCTGCAGGTCCACCGACTTTCGTGCCAGCGGCTGCATGATCATGAAGATGATCAGCAGCACCAGCAGGATGTCGATCATTGGTACGACGTTCGGCTCATTTGTGAGCCCGCCGCCGCCCATTTTGAAAGCCATGAATGCGCTCCTTCGTTAGGCGTGGGTGGGCTTACTTCTTGTTCGGATCAATGACGTCACCAGACACAGTGGACTGCGTGCCCATTTTCTGATCGGACACGGCGCCCACCACGCGCACCCCGTTCTTGGCCGCGATGTCCATCGCTTTCGCGACGAACTTGAACTTCAAATCCTTGTCGGCCTTGATGTAGAGGATCTTGTCGACCGTCCGCGCGTCGTAGATCCGCTTGATCGTTTCATCGAGCGTGTCTTCGGCGATCGGCCGCTTGTTGAGCCAGAACGACCCGTCAACGGCGACGCCGAGCACCTGATCGCTGTCTTCTTCGGGATGCGTCTTGATGTTGATCCCTTCGGGAGGCGTGGCCTTGAAGCCCTGCGCAAGCGCCGGCGTCACCACCATGAAGATGATGAGCAGCACCAGCATCACGTCGATCATCGGAACGACGTTAGGCTCAGCTTTTACACCCTCGCCAGCTACTGATAGGCCCATAGTGTGAGTCCTCGACGGCTAGAGTGACCTCGACTACTGCGAGATCGGCCCAGTGCCCTGCGCTTGAGTGTTGAACTCACGCGTGAACCGCGAACGGCCAAATTCGCCCGACACGCCCTTGATGAGATAGTCGATGAGTTCCTTCGACGTGTACGTCATCTCGGCGGACAGGTTGTCGATCTTCGTGGTGAAGTAGTTGTAGAACCACACCGCGGGGATGGCGACGATGAGACCGAACCCGGTGGCGATAAGAGCTTCTGCGATACCGGCGGCGATCGCCGTGATACCGCCCGAGCCCGACGTGGCCATCGAGTTGAAGGCGTTGATGATGCCGAACACGGTGCCGAGGAGTCCGACGAACGGCGCCGTTGCACCCACGGTCGCAAGGACCGCGTTGCCGCGCTTGAGCGTCACGAGCTCCATGAGCATTTCGCGTTCGACCGCGCGTTCTGCCGTGTTGATATCTGAAACCGTGATCGAACCATCAGCGATGAGCGGCTGCACTTCCTTCAGAGCGCCGCCGAGCACGCGCGAGACGTGCGACCTCTTGTAGCGCGCTGCGAGGTTGATCGCTTCGCCAAGGTTGTCTTCTTCAAGAAAACGCGAGAACTCGGGCGCAAACTTGATCGTTTCTTTTTGCGCTTTGCGCAGCGACCACCACTTCTGGATCGCCACCGAGAGCGACCAGATCGACATGAAGACGAGGATGAACCACAGCGTTTTGCCAAAGAGTGGGGTTTTCTCCCAAATCTCGGCGAGACTAATGGACATATGACTCGGGGCTAGAGGTGAGGTGGGTGGCTACTTCGCGATCGTAAATGCAAATGGCTGCTGCACGAGCTGCTTCACTTTCTTGCCGCCGACTTCCGCCGGGATGAACCGCATTCCCGGCAGCGCCGAGCGGACGGATTGAGCGAAGAGATCGTGGGACGACTTCAAGACTTTGTACGAGCCGGCTTCTGCGCGTCCGGTCGTGTCGACGACGAACTGGGCGAGCACCTCGCCCTCAACGCCTGCCTGTCGCAGGATGTCAGGGTAGCGTGGTTGCGAGGAGCCAGGAGCCTGAACGACTGGCTTTTCCACCTGGAACTCGAAGTACGGCTGGTCCTGATTAACCACTGGCTTCTCGACGCCCTTCGCCATGCCGCCCTGCTGTCCCTTTCCGGTGAAGTCCGCCTCGTCCGTCACCTTCTTCGAGAGATCGATATCAGGGAGAACGTCGGGGATTTCTACCGGCGCGTTGAGCACCTGGAAGCCTTTCGGCGGCGGCGGAGCAACGACCTGCGGTGGCGGCTCGTTCTTCGGCGGCTCTGGTTCGTTCTTCTTCACTTCGACGAAGTCAATCTTTTCCTGCTTTGGCTTCTCGAGCGCCTGGCGAGCATGCGCTGTCGCGACGACCGCCCCGCCGATCAGCGCCACGTGCAGGACCATGCTGCTAAACACGAGGCCCTTTTGCTTCGGCTTCTTGGGCTTCGACTCCAGCAGGTTGTTGAACATGCGCCCTCTACCGTAAGTGGGAAACGGGAAGTGCGAGAAAATCATCCCGGCGGGATGAATCTCTATGCGACACGATTCTACGCCGCGCGAATGACGCGGCTATGGCGCGCAGATTACGAAACGATGAAGATGAAATTGCGAATTCCTTAGGCACCTTAGCATGCTGAAGCGGTGCATCTTCATGCAGCGCCTCACGTCACTACAGCGAAGCGCTTGCCAGACGTGAGGTTGGCGTGCCTAACGAGAAGCGGTCGCGCCGTCCGGCGTCTCGCGCGTCGCGCGTGGCGGCTCTCCAGCCTGTTCGGCAACGGATTCAGCGCTCTCATCGGCAGTATTGAAGTCTGGAGCAGCTGGGAGCGTCACCACAAAAGTGCTTCCGCGATGCAGGCGTGACTGAGCAGTAAGCGTCCCGCCGTGGGCCTGCGCGATCCACTGACAGATCGCGAGTCCGAGCCCGAACCCGCCGCGCTCCGCGGCGCGCGAACGCGCACGATCCGATCGCCAAAATCGATCGAAGATGAACGGCAGCTCAGCCGCCGAAATCCCGATACCGCTGTCGCGCACTGAGAAGACGACTTGGCCATCGCGACGAGCCAACGACAGCTCGACCTCGCCGCCTTTGATCGAGTATTTGATGGCGTTTGTAATCAGGTTCAGGAAAAGCTGCCGCAATCTGAGGTAGTCGCCGAGCACGTAGGCTTGGTCATCCTGCGGCATGCTGACTTCGAGCTCCCCGCTCTCGCCTAGGATGACAGCCGTTTCGAAGACTTCGTGAGCCAACGCGTGCAGGTCCACGAGCTCGCGATGCAGGTCGTAGCGCCCTTCGTCGGCACGGGCGAGAGTCAGTAGCGAATCCACGAGATCCGCCATGCGCGTCGTTTCCTGCAGTGCTTCTTCGAGTGCCACGAGCTGCTCCGTGGAACCGCTCGGCGCTGTCATCGCGCGCTCGACATCAGCGCGAAGCACAGCTAGTGGAGTCTTGAGCTCGTGACTCGCATCGGCTGTGAAGCGACGCAGGCCGCCGAACGACGTCTCCAAGCGCCCAAGCATCTCGTTCAGGTTCCCCGCGAGACGCTCGGTCTCCTGGTCCGCTCCGCTCACGGCGAGGCGTTTGTGCAGACTGCGGCCGTCTGTAATCGCCTCGACTTCGTTGATGATCTGGTCGATCGGCGCAACGGCGCGCTTGCTGATCATGATGGCGGCGAAGACTGAAAGCGCAAGCACAAACGGCGTAATGATGAGCATCGTGCCTAACAACTCGCGTTGAGCGCTGTTGGCCTCTTCGTGACTCACACCGGCAACGACATATATCGAACGAAACGTCGGATCAGGATCACGCCGGGACACGAGCACGATATCGTCGGACCGCAGCTCTAAACGCGTCGGGCCGGGATCCGTGCGCATACGCTCGATTGTAGCGTTGAAGCCGCGCACATCCTCCGCGAGCTGGGGTTGGCTTCTCCCCTGCGCGAGTGTCGTCAGTCGGATGACGGCCGGCGATTCGTACAGCACGCCGCCGGCGGCATCGACAACCGTTAGGTAGCCGGGAATGGCATCGAGCGTGACGGTTGCGCTCTGCGGAATGCGCAGGCTCCCCGGAAGCTCGAACGCACGCGGTGCGGTGTCACGCGAGGTGGGGGCAGCCGCTAGCGCCTGGCGAAGGATCAGCACGGCGAGATCGCCACGCTGTACGGCTTCATCCTGCAACTCTCTGCCGGCGCGTGCGCTCCGCGCCGCATATACGACGGCAGCAAAAACCACCACTGAGGCGAGCAGAGCCCCGGCGTACGCAGTCGTTAGGCGCGCCCGGATCGAAGCCATATGCGACTACGCGCGAACGACGTAGCCGACGCCGCGCACCGTTCCGATCAGCTTCTTGTCGAAGCGCGCGTCGACCTTCTTACGCAAATGATTGATCACGACGTCCACGATGTTTGTCCCTGGATCGAAGTGATACCCCCAGGCGTACTCCGTGATCAACGTCCGGCTCATCACTTTGCCCGCGTGGCGCATCAGATATTCCAAAACGGCGTACTCCTTTGGCGTCAGCTCGATAAGCTTGCCGTTCCGCTGCACTTCGTGAGTGTCTCGATTCAGCTCGAGATCTCCGACTTTGATGGCGCTCGACGCAAGCGCGCGCGGCCTCCGCGTTAGAGCCTCGGCCCTGGCCAAGAGCTCCTCGAACGCGAATGGCTTCGTGACAT
>CBQVAZ010000047.1:0-12686 GCA_967720205.1 uncultured Gemmatimonadaceae bacterium
CCGCGCTGTCGGACCGGGACGTCGGCAACGTGCACAACATCATCCTCGCGCACACCGGCATGGCGGCATACCATCTCGCGTTAGGCGAGTGGGCGCGTGCGGTGATCTTCGGCTCACGCGGCCTCGCCCTCGCCGATCAATTCGGCTACGTCGTGTGGCCGATCCACCGGCTGCTGCCGATCATCGCGGAGGCCTCCATGTTCCTCCAGGAGTACGATCGCGTGGAGGCGATCGGCCAACGCTTGCGCGCGCAGTCCGCTGCGATGGGTCACCGACTCGGGCTGGCGTGGGCGACGGCGATCGACGCGCTCATTGCACGCTTCAAGTACCAGAGTCCCGACGCCGCGGCCCAGCTGCTCGCCTCCGCCGAGGAGCTGGAAGCAGTGCCCTTCGTCTTCCATGCAGCACGGCTGCGACGCAACGCCGCTCAGCTGCTCGAGCAGGACGGCGACACGGAAGGCGCCATCCGCGAGTTGCGCCGAGCGCACGACGTCTTCTCGCGGCTCGGCGCGGAGTTCGAGCTGCGCGGAACACGCAGCCACCTGCGCTCGTTAGGTGTGCGTCTGCCGCCGCGTGGGGCGCAGGGAGGGGCCGGAACACTGACCGGCCGCGAGCTGGAGATCGCGCGCTGCGTGGCGCGGCGCCTTTCAAATAAAGAAATCGCGCGCGCGTTGGACATCTCCGCGCGCACGGTAAGCACTCATCTCTCGCACATTTTCGAGAAGGTCGGCGTGGATTCGCGAGGTGCTCTGGCTGACCTTGTACGAGAGAGCCCACTGCTCGCCGAGCCGATTACGTGAGCGCGAATGGCCGGCCGCTTTCGCGACCGGCCACTGTCCCAACAACGCATCTACGGTTTGCGCGCGAAGGCGACCACCGTGTTCGTCCCAATCCCATACCCGTACTTCTCATTGATGACCCGAACTGCGCCAGCAGCGAGGATCGCATGCCCCTGGCCGCTCGGATGGATGCCGTCGAGACTCATCAGCTGCCCGTACGGACTCAGCGACGTCATGAACTGCACGACGCTAAAGGGTGGCTTGAGGTCAGGTCGGCCAAACAACTCTTCCATGTACACGATCGCGAAGTCGTTGCGTTGAGCCGTAATCGCGATGTGCGCGTTCATCTGCGCCAGAAGCGAATTCACCACACCCTGCTCGTTAGGCGTCAGTACGAAGTCCTGCTTGCCTTGACCGCTGTCGGCGCAGGTTAGCACATAGGGCCCGAGACCGCGAGCCTTCTGCGACAAACCAGTGGCAACGGCCGTCGGAACACGAACGGCAACGAAGAGCAGATTCTGGCTATTGTCGCAGTCGCTGCTGACCTGCACGTGGAAGCCACCCAGGAAGGCAGCACGATCCGCGTACAGTTCAGCGCCGCGACGGAAGCTGGGGAACGTGGCGACGTCATTGATCAAGCCAACGAGCACGCCACGCTTGACCTCGCGGGCCACGGTGTCGACGAGGTTCGTGTACTGCGTCGCCCAAACCGCGAATGGGACGATCGTGGCGCCTGGGATCGCGATACCCGACCGTGCGCCCAACACTTCGTTCGCGCCGAGTTCTATCGACACGAACTTGGGCTTCTGCGACAGAGCAGCCGTGAGCTGCGTCTGTCCCGGGGCCAGAATGCGCGAGTACAGCTTCTGGTAGAACACGTCCGTCTGACTCTGGGGCGTGGTGCCCAAAGCGTCGGATGTAAGTGCACCGGCGATCGCGACGTTGCGCGCTGGAAGCACGACGCCAGGTTGCAGCGGCGCACAGGCTGCCTGCGCCGCGGGAAGCGCCGCGGCTTCACCGTTGGTCCGCGTACCGGACGCGAGCGGCGCGATCAAGGGCGCCCGGCATCCTGTCCCTGAAATCAGCGGCAGGTCCAGATCTCGCCCGGCCAGGTGCGCAAGCTGCGCCGGCCACGCTTCCGACTGCATAACTGCGTTCAACCCATCGGATTGCCAGCCCATGGAGACGCTAGTTCCGATCGCGACGTACCGCTCGAACACGCCGCGCCCTTCCGATTGCGTGAGGACTTCACTGCGAGGTGTTGTCCGTGTTGGGCCTGTGGAATCACTGCAAGCAGCGAAGACCACCGCGCACGCCAACATGGGGACTGCAAGTGTGTGGGACCGCATTGTCTCCTCCCGACCCAGTGTGGTTGTCGCGCTCAGGGTGAGCGCGTGTCACACAGTCGCGGAAACGCGATCCCGGTCCCATCCGACGGATGACGTAGGGGAGGGAGCAATTGTACGTAGTGCTCCGCCGGAGCGACGCAGACGGGCGTCCTCGGCCCGCCTATCGTCTTATGGGGCTGCCTAACTAGTGCCGTTCCAACTTTCTATGGCCGATCGGACGAGCGGTTCAGCGGGTTGGAACGGTACTAGTAGTTAACCTGCAGCTGCAGGCGCAGCATTCGCCCCTTCTGACGGTTGCCGATCGTGGCGTTGTCCTCGTAGCGCCGGTCAGAGATCGTGTACTGCGCCGTGAACTCGAGCGCGCGCACCGGCGACCACTCGCTTCCGATCTCCAGCTCCTTCACATCGTAGCTGCGCGCGTCCTGCTCGTGCTTCTTCCCGCCCTCGTACGTCTGCCAACGGACGAACGGATAGAACATCTGCGTGCCGGGGCCGCGCACACGCGCGATGAGCATGGCGTAGCCGCCTGACAAGTCCTTCACTTCGATTCGGCGTGGCGTCGTCGCTGGATTGAACTCCGGCCCTTCTCCGGCGGTCCACTCGGCGGCGAACCCGATCGGTTTCGGATACCAGATCACCGCCCCCGCTATGCGCTGATCGTTGAATTCTGATGGACCCAGGACGCCGGCGGATCTTGTGACGACGAAGTTGCCTGTGTATGCGGAGGCGCCAAGCTCCACGATCTGCCCGTTAGGCAGCGCGAACGGATATGAGAGACGCGCGACACCATGCAGCGAGTTGTTCGCCTCGGGCCGATTCGCGCTCTGACCGTTGTACACGCCGAATGCGACTACACCGTAATCACCCGATCCTTTGTAGCCGCTGTCAGTCAGCGTGCGGAACGTCGCCTTGGGCCCCTTCGGGGTCCACATGTAGAAGACGCCGATGTCGCGCTCGTTAGGAGCGCCGCTGTTGATGGCATCGTCGCGATCCAGCGGCGCGCGGTTGCTGCTGGACTGCACATTCTCGAATCCGTACGGCACCTTGCTCTGGCCCAGACGCAGTCGCGACGCCTTGTCCTTGTCGAGGAACACATCGACGAAGAGATCGCGGATCTGGAAGTACAGCGTGGCGCCGGCGGCATCGGTCGCCATGTCCGGCTGGATCGAAAACGCGGCGCGATCACCGAGGTCCCCGCTAAACGTTAGGCGCGCCCGCCTGATCGAAATGCCGCCATTGTTTCCGATGGACCGGTCGCACTGCTGACACGTGAGGTTCGGGTTGGTTTCCAGCAGGCGGTTGTATCGGATTTGCGTGTAGCCGCGCAGAGAGATGCGCTCGTACCAGGGCCGCGGCGCGGGGCTGGCAGCGGGCTGTTGCGCGATTAACCCTGTGGTTGTGACGCCGAGCAGGAGGAAAACACTGGCGCTGCGACGGGCCGAGTCGGAGAGTTGAGCAAGGCGAATGCGCATGGGCGATTGTCGGTTGGCGTTACGGAATTCGCGCGAATTGTAACGACTCATCCGACCGTTACATTCGAATAGTGATTCCGTTACACGTCGTTTACACAGCGCCCCTGCTGCGCCACGACCCTTGGATGCTCGAACGGAGGGAGAGGGAATTCTGAAAGAAGAGATCCGGCGCATTCAGGAAGTCATGGAGGGCGAGTCGTACGTCACCGATCGTTCGATCGCGACGGCGGTCTTTCTCGCCTCCACTCTCGGCAAGCCGTTGCTTGTCGAGGGGCACCCCGGCGTAGGCAAGACAGACATCGCGAAAGTACTCGCGAGAGTGCACGAGACGGATCTTATCCGGTTGCAGTGTTACGAAGGTCTCGATGCGACAACAGCTCTGTATGAATGGAACTACCCGCGTCAGCTGTTGCACATCAAGCTGCACGAAGCGCACGGGGATGATCCTAACGCGACCGAGGCGTCGCTCTTCAGCGATCGCTTCCTGCTCAAGCGCCCGCTCCTGGCCGCGATCGCGCACAAGGGAAAGCCGCCAGTCCTGCTCATCGACGAAGTCGATCGCAGCGATGAGGAATTCGAGGCGTTTCTGCTCGAGATCCTCTCGGACTTTCAGGTCACAATCCCAGAGCTCGGAACGATCCGCGCCGAGGTCAAACCGCTGGTCGTGCTCACCTCGAATCGCTCGCGCGAGTTGTCGGAAGCACTGCGGCGGCGCTGCCTGTATTTGTGGATCGACTATCCCACGCTCGAGAAAGAGCTGCGCATCGTGCGCACGAAAGTCCCCGAGGCGAATGAGCAGCTCGCACGGGAGATCTCGGCGTTCATGCAGACGCTGCGGCGCATCTCGCTCGTCAAGTCACCGGGGCTCGCGGAGACGCTCGATTGGGCGATGGCGCTCGTCGCGTTGCACGCGGACCATCTCGATCCGGAGCTTGTGCGAGAAACGTTAGGCTGCGTGCTCAAGGACGAAGCGGACCTGCGTCGTGTCGGCGAGCAGCTCGATCAAGGAAAACTCTCGGAGATGATCGGTCTCGTCGCATGAGCAGTAACCTTGTGCGCAGCGTCATCGCGTTTTGCCGTGCCTTACGCGCGCGCGGGGTACCAGTCACGGCCGCGGAAAGCCTCGACGCGGTTCGAGCGCTTGTCGCCGTCGATGTCAGCGATCGTGAAGACGTGCGTACGGCCCTGCGCACAGTGCTCGCGACGAGCCACCAGGATCTCGCCATCTTCGACGAGCTGTTCGACGCATTCTGGCACGCGCGAAGCGGCCTCGAATCCGTTCCCGGCCGGTCGCATGTGCGCAGCACGCGTCCACCTAACGCGGACTCGCAGGCGTCGCGCATCTCGCTCGAGAACTGGATGCGCAAGGGCAGTTCGTCTGATGACGTCGTGCAGGTGCGTCAGGCGAGCACGCTGGAAGCGTCGGCGCAGCATGATCTCGCGAATTTGGCAGCCGGCGACCAACAGGACATCGAACGGCTGGCTCGGCGTATAGCGCGGCGCATGGCGCTCAAACCGAGTCGCCGCTGGCGCGTGCGTCCCCGCGGGCGACGTATCGATTTGCGTCGCACAATGCGCTCGCTGCTCAGGACCGGCGGTGAGGCCGCGATTCTCGCGCGGCGCGACCGGATCACCCGGCGCACGCGACTGGTCGTGTTGTGCGACGTATCCGGATCGATGGAGCTGTACGCGCGGCTGCTACTGCGTTTCATCCACGCGCTGCAGAACGCATTCGCGCGCGTGGAGACCTTCGTGTTCAGCACACGCCTAACGCGCGTGACGCCGCTCTTTCGGCGCGCCTCGTACGCGCAGGCGCTGACTGCCATGGGCGACCGCGTGCGCGATTTCTCCGGCGGCACGAAGATCGGCGAGGCGCTCGCGGCCTTTCTAGAGGGCTGGCCCGAATTGCTCAACAGTCGCACCGTCGTGCTCCTGCTGAGCGACGGCTGGGACACAGGCGACCCACGGATGGTGGACGAAGGCTTACAGCGCATCGCTCGACGCGCGGGGCGTATAGTTTGGCTCAACCCGTTGATGGGGAGTCCGGATTTCTCTCCCGAGACGCGCGCCATGCGCGCCGCGCTGCCGCACGTCGACGTGCTCGCCAGCGCGCATAACGTGCAGAGCTTGCAGGCGCTGGCGCGTCATCTAGTGTTGTAAAACAGTATGGCTGACAAATTCGAGTTGCCGGACAAGGGGCGCGCGGCGGTTGCGACGCTCATCGCCACGCAAGGCGCGACGCCCAAGGAGGCGGGCGCCAAAATGTGGGTCGATGAATCGGGACGCATTCTCGGGTCGGTGACGATCGGTGGCTGCGTCGACGCTCGCGTCATCGAAGAGGCGGCGGATGTGATCGCGCGGAACCGCCCTGCGGTGCTGAGCATGTCGTTAGGTGACGAGGATGCCTGGGCCCTCGGCATGACATGTGGCGGATCTGTCGACGTACTCATCGAGCCGTACGTCGCCGAAGCGGAGCACGATCCCATCGCAGCTGCCATGCGTGCGGTGAACAGCGCGCTCGAAAGCGGCGATCGCGCCGTCATTGTCGTCCCGCTCGACGGCGAAAGCCGCCGCGAGCGCCTCGTCTTTTCCGAGCGCAGCGGGGCAACGAGCGGCACGCTCGGTTCGCCCGGGCTCGATGCAGCGGCCGCGCACGCAGCGCAGGCCGTCCTAACGCGCGGCGAATCCGGAACGCAGAGTGTCGCGGCGGACGGTGTCGAGCATCGCTTGTACTTCGAGCTGCACGCGCCGCCCACGACGCTCGTGATCTTCGGCGCCACGCACGTCGCCATGCCCCTCGTCCAGCTCGCCCGCACGATTGGACTGCGAACCTGCGTCATCGACGGCCGCGAGCGTTTCGCCACCCGAGAGCGATTCCCGGAGGCAGACGATATCCGCGTCGGAATGCCATCGGAGCTGGCGGAGCAACTGGCGTTAGGCCCGACTTCGCTCGTCGTCTTGCTCTCGCACGATTACAAGTATGACTTGCCTGTGCTCAAGGCTGTGCTGTCGAGCGATGCGGCGTATGTTGGCCTCTTGGGGAGCTCGCGACGCGGCAAGGCGATGCTCGAGTTCCTCGCGGCGGAAGGTGTCACGCAGGAACAGCTCGCGCGTGTGCGCGTGCCGGTTGGACTCGACATCGGCGCGCGCAGCGCCTCGGAGATCGCGCTGAGTGTGCTCGCGGAGGCGTTGGCGGTGCTCCGCGCTCGGCCGGGCGGCGCTATGCGCGAGCGCCGGCGCGGAGACGCCGGTGCCAACGCGTGAAGCCGTACCGCCTGACGCGGACTGAGCTCACAGCGGACGAGTCGCCTCAGCTGGTGCTGGCGCAGGACGTGCGCGATGCGGCCGGCCGGATCGTCGCTCCCAAGGGATCTCGCCTAACGAGCCAGATCGTGGAGCGGCTGCGCACAAACGACTGGAGTGAGTTACACGCCGCCACGCTCGAGGCCGGCGACGTGCACGAATTCGAGGCCGGTGCTCGCCTCGCGCGGGCCGTCGCCGGCCGCGACGTCGAGGTAGGAGCGATGGCGGCAGGGCATTGGCCGCTCGTCGCCGCTGTGCGCGGCGTGGTGCATGTGGACGTGGACGCGTTGCGCGACGTGAATGCGCTCGCCGGCATCGCGCTGTACACGCTCTTCGACGGCCAGGTCGTCGAACAGAAAGAGACTGTCGCGCGGGGTAAGATCGTCCCGTTCGCGATTCCCGAGGACGCGCTGAAAAGCGCCGAGCGAATCGCGCGCTCGCGCGACGGTGCCGTACATGTGCGTCGCTTCGTGCCGTTCAGCGTCGGGGCGATCATCCAGGAGTCGTTAGGCGATCGCGCCATGACGCGCGCGCACGCCGTCCTCGCCGAGAAGCTCGGCTGGTTTGGCTCCACCTTGCTGGCGCCGTGCTTCGTGTCGCCGCGCAGCACGGAGCTCGCTCAGGCGCTGCGCGCGCAGATGGCGCAGGGGGCGCAGGTGCTCGTCCTCGCCGGGTCGCGACCGATGGATCCCTTGGATCCCATGTACGAGGCGCTGGATCAGATCGACGCGCGCATCGAGCGGCAGGGCATGCCGGCGCATCCCGGGAGCCTGCTCTGGGTCGGCTATGCCAAGCCGTCCGACGGTGGGGAGCGCACGATCATCGGGCTTCCGTCGTGTGGGCTCTTTTCGCAGGCGTCCGTTTTCGATCTCTTGATGCCGAAGCTGCTCACCGGAGAGCGCCTAACGAACGAGTCGCTCGCCGAACTTGGTCACGGTGGCCTGTTGACCCGCGACATGCAGTTCCGCTTTCCGCCGTATCGCAGCGGTGCGCGCCGCGGCGAGGTGCTGGAAGAGTGAGCTCGGCATACAGCGCTGTCGTACTCGAACACTTTCGTCGCCCGCGAAATCGCGGCACGCTCGCCGAGCCCACGATGGCGCAGGAGGGTGTCAATCCGCTCTGCGGCGATCGCGTGAAGATCGAATTGCGGATCGAAGGGAATACGGTTCGCGAGGCGCGCTTCTCGGCGAACGCGTGCGCGATCTGCGTCGCGTCTGCGTCGATCCTCACCGAGCTTTTACAGGGTGCCTCACTGGACGAGGTAGAGACGCTGAGCGTCGACGATCTGGTCGGGTCGCTCAAGGCGGAAATCCCGCCGGCGCGGGTGCAATGCGTACGCCTGCCGCTGACGGTGTTGCATACAGGGCTCATGCAGCTCGAGCGCGGTAAGACGGACGACGAGCGTTAGGCGCGTGATCAGCGCGATCGTGCTGGCGGCCGGTCTCGCGCGCCGCTTCGGTTCCGAGAAACCACTCGCGCTGCATGACGGTAAAGCGCTCGTCAGGCACGTCGTCGACATCGTCTCATTGCCCGAGGTCGACGATGTCATCGTCGTGATACCGCCGTCCGGCGGTTCGTATGAGCAGGCGCTGGCCGGCAGTCGAGCGCGCACGGTCGTGAACGACCAACCGGCCTTAGGCTTGAGCAGCAGCCTCGCAGTGGGCGTCCGTGCGATCGAGCACGCATCGCAAGCGGTTCTGATCGCGCTGGCGGACCAGCCAACGATCGACCGCGCCGTCGTAGAGTCCATCGTGCGCGAATGGCGCACGACGCACGCCAGGATCGTCGCGCCGACATATCGCGGTGAACGGGGTCATCCCGTGCTGTTCGATCGTGCGGTCTTTGGTGAGCTGCTCTCGATCGAAGGGGATCGCGGGGCGCGCGAGCTCATCGAGCGCGATGCGAGTCGAGTGCGCTTGGTGGCGGTGGATGCGGCCATGCCCCCAGACGTCGATACGGCGGCCGATCTGTCTGCCCTCACGCTTCCTCCCGGCGACGCCTAGACGAGCGTCTCGCGCGCTCGTGGTGCGTGGCGTATCGTCCCGCCGAGGTTCTGCCTCGTAGTCTCTCTCGGCCCAGGATACCCGATGACCGATGGCTTGCGCCGCACGTTAGGCACGCTCGATCTCACATTACTCACCATCGGCCTCGTGATCGGCTCCGGCATCTTCATCGTGCCGGCCGTGGTGCTGCGATCGAGCGGCGGCTCGATGACTCTCGCTCTGTCCATTTGGGTCGTTGGCGGGTTCCTCTCGCTGCTTGGCGCTCTGACGTATGGCGAAATGGGTGCGATGGACGGCGGCTCGGGCGGGCTCTACTCGTATTTGCGCGACGCGTTCGGTCCTTTCCCGGCATTCCTCTACGGATGGACGCTGCTGCTCGTTCTCGCGACAGGGAGCGTCGCCACGCTCGCGGCGGCCGCGGCAAATTATTTTGGTGAGTTCGTCACGTTAGGTCCGCTGGCCAAGAAGCTTTTCTCCGTCGGCGTGATCGCGGTGCTCGGCGTCATCAACGTGCTCGGCACGCGTAAGAGCGCGAACCTGCAAAACGTCGCGACGGGAATAAAGGTCACCGCCATCATCGTCATGAGCGGCCTGCTGATCGCGTTAGGTGGCGGCGGCGCGGCGGCGGACGCAACGCCGGCCGCGACAGCACCGTCCTTTATGGCAGGAGCCGGCGTCGCCATGATCGCGGTGCTCTGGGCGTACGAAGGGTGGCAGTACACGACGTTCGCCGCCGGAGAGGCGCTGGACCCGCAGCGCTCTTTTCCACGGGCGCTGATCACCGGCACGATCATTCTGATCGCTCTCTACGTGCTGGCCAACATCGCGTACGTCGCGGCGTTAGGTGGGGCCCGCGTCGCCGCATCGGAGCGTGTCGCCGCGGAAGCCGTAACGACAGTCGTGGGGCCGGCAGCTGGACGTCTCGTCGCGGCGGCCATCATGATCTCGATGTTCAGCGCCGCGTTGTCGGTCGTGATCACCGCGCCGCGCGTGTATTACACGATGGCTCGCGACGGACTGTTCTTCAGCAAGCTCGCCGAAGTCCATCCGCGCTACGGCACCCCGGCCTTCGCGATCATCGTGAGCACGCTGTGGGCGATGCTGCTCGCGTACACAGGCACGTTTCAGCAGTTGTTGACGTACGTCATTTTCGTCGGCTGGATGTTCTACGGTGTCGGTGCGATGGCCGTCATCGCGCTGCGACGCAAGCGGCCCGACGCTCCGCGTCCGTTCCGCGTCCCTGGATACCCATGGACGCCAATAGTCTTCGCGCTATCCGCCGCGGTCATTGTACTCAACACGGTGATCACACGGCCGCGCGACGTTGCCTTCGGACTGCTCATCGTGGCGTTAGGCGCACCCGCCTATCTCGTCTGGCGGCGACGGCGCAGCACGGCTGCCGCTCCAGCCGTCGCAAGCTAGCGGCGACTTTCATGTGCTGCCGCGCGCTCATCCTGGCGGGCGCACTTGCGCTGGTGCGACTCGCTCAGGCGCAAGCGATCGTCGAGCCCGATCGCCGCTACATGCTTGTGGCCGATCTGCTCGAGGACATGATCACGCACGAAATGCGTGACAAAGGCATTCCGGCGCTGTCGATCGCTCTGGTCGACAGCCAGCGTGTGATCTGGGCGCGCGGCTTCGGCTGGGCCGATTCTGCGAAGGGCGTCCGCGCGACAGCCGAAACCGTGTATCGGGTCGGGTCCGTCTCCAAGCTCTTCACGGATCTCGCGGTGATGCAGCTCGTCGAACGCGGCGCGCTGTCGCTCGACGCCGATGTCAGCCGCTACATCACGACGTTCAAGCCACGCAATCAGTACGGCAAGCCGGTCACGCTGCGTCAACTGATGTCGCATCGGGCGGGTCTGGTGCGCGAGCCACCAGTCGGCAACTATTTCGACACCTCGAATCCCTCGTTAGGCTCAACGGTCGCCAGTCTCAATCGCACGGCGCTCGTATATCCGCCGGAGTCAACGGCGAAGTACTCCAACGCCGGCATCGCCGTCGTCGGCTATGTGCTCGAGCGCGTGCGCGGCACGCCATTCGTTCGATATGTCAAAAGGGCCGTGCTCGATCCGATCGACATGCGCGGCAGCGCCTTCGAGCCGACCACCGACGTGAAGAGCCGTCTCAGTCAGGCGCAGATGTGGACGCTTCACGGGCGCACGTTCGACGCGCCGACGTTCGAGCTCGGGATGGCGCCGGCTGGAAGCATGTACGCGTCTGTGCTCGACATGACACAGTTCATCCGCGCGCTGCTTCGGAGGGACGCGCGGCTCGTAAAGAGCGCGACACTGGACACGATGTGGACGCCGCAGTACGCGCCGGGTGCAACCTCCGGCTTCGGGCTCGGCTTCGCCGTCGGTCAATACGCGGGCCGTCGCGTAGTTAGGCACGGCGGCGCGATCTACGGCTTCGCGACCGAGCTGGTCGTCATGCCTGACGAGCAACTTGGCGTCATCGTCGCCGCCGCCAAGGACGGCGCCAACGTCGTCGCCAGCCGAATCGCCATGGCTGCGCTCGAGAGTCTACGCGCGCAGCGCAGCGGCGCGGCGCTCGCCGCGACGGACCGCACACGTCCAATTCCGCGAGCGCTCGCCGATCGCGCGGAGGGACTGTACACGGCCGGCGACCGCGCGCTCCGCGTCGTGCGCTACGACTCCACGCTCTACCTCCACAGCGAAGCGGCCGCGGGCCAGTCGCGTCTGCGCTGGCTGCGCGGCGACACGCTCATCGTCGATGACGCGCTGGATTACGGAGCGCGAGTCGTTGTGAGCCGTGACACGCTCGCGTTCGAGGGAACGCGGTTTGGCCGCGTCGCCGGTGGCGTCATACCTAACGAGGATGCCGAGCGTTTTCGCGGCCTCATCGGCGAGTATGGCTGGGACCACAACACGCTATACATCTATGAGCAGGGCGGGCGTCTGCGAGCCCTCGTCGAGTGGTTCTTCGACTATCCGCTCACCGAGCTCCGCTCGAACGTATTTGCGTTCCCGAATCGTGGTCTGTATCCCGGCGAGCAACTGATCTTCGCGCGCAATGCGCACGGCCGAGCGACGAAAGTGACGGCGGCGAACGTCGTGTTCCCGCGGCGCAATATTCCGGGTGAGGAAGGAACCGCCGGCGCCGGCGTCTTTCGCATCAAGCCACTCAAGCCGATTCCGACGCTGCGCCGCGAAGCGCTCGCCGCGTCGCCGCCTAACGAAACAGGTGACTTCCGTCCGAGCGATCTCGTCGAGCTCATCACGCTCGACCCCACGATCAAGCTGGACATCCGCTACGCGGGCCGCGACAACTTCCTCAGCACGCCAGTGTACAGTCAGGCGCGCGCGTTCTTGCAACGTCCTGCAGCCGAAGCGCTTGTGCGTGCGCATCGCGCCCTCGCCGCCAACGGCTACGGACTGCTCATCCACGACGGCTACCGTCCGTGGTACGTGACGAAGATTTTCTGGGACGCGACGCCGGCATCCGGGAAGATCTTTGTCGCCGATCCCTCGCAAGGCTCGCGACACAATCGTGGCTGCGCCGTCGATCTCACCTTGTACGACCTCGCGACCGGAAAGGCCGTCGTCATGCCCGGTGGCTACGACGAGATGTCCGACCGCTCCTATCCGATGTACCCTGGCGGCACCACTCGGCAGCGCGCGCTGCGCGAGCTACTCCGCGCCGCGATGGAGCGCGAAGGCTTCCGCGTTTTCGAGGCGGAATGGTGGCATTTCGATTACAAAGACTGGCGACTGTACCGCATCGGGAATAAGACTTTTGAGGAGATGGGGCGATAGT
>CBQVAZ010000048.1:0-12556 GCA_967720205.1 uncultured Gemmatimonadaceae bacterium
GCCGCATACGTGGCTCTGCGGCGTGAGAGCCTAACGGCGGCGCGCCGTTTGTTCGAGCGTGTCCTGGCCATAGTCCCCGCAGACTACGACGCGCTCGTGGGCCTTGGCCTCACGACATTCCATAGCGGCGACTTTGGCATGAGTCGGGAACTGTTCACACGCATCCTTGCCTTCGCTCCCTCGGACTCCACGAGCCTCTTGCATCTGAAACGTATTCGTGACGCCGAGGCGGCCACCGCACAGCAGGCCGCGCCACGGCGCCCGAGACCAGCACGAACCGTCGTCGCGGCCCGCGTTAGGAACCGCCGCTTCGAAATCCCGGACGGCCGCGGCGGATGGAGGCCGATGTGGATCGTCGGAGTCAACCTCGGCGCCGCGCTCCCCGGGAAGCATCCGTCGGAGTTCCCGCCTAACGACAGCACGTACGAGCGTTGGATCGAGCTCTTCGCGCGCATGAACTCCAACGTCATCAGGCTCTACACGATCCACCCTCCGCAGTTTTATCGGGCCGTGCGCCGCTGGAACCTGGCGCACCCTGAGCGCCCGATCTGGCTGATCCATGGCGTGTGGACCGAGCTCCCGCCCGGTACACACGAGGAGCGATATGACGACTCTGCGTGGAACGACGAGTTCCGAGCCGAGATGCGGCATGTCGTGGATTTGCTGCACGGCAGCGCGTCATTGCCGCAGCGGCCTGGCCACGCGTCGGGCTCCTACGACGCCGACGTTTCGCAATGGGTTCTCGCGTACATCATCGGCCGCGAGTGGGAACCGTATTCCGTCGTCGAATACGCGAAACTGCTTCCGAAACAGACCAACTTGAATGGCCGGTACGTGCGCGTCGCAGGAAGACACGCGCTCGACGTCTGGTTAGGCAGAGCGCTCGACTATCTCGTTGCTTACGAGATGGAGCGCTACAACACGCAACGGCCCATCGCGTACACGAACTGGCCGCCGCTCGATCCGTTGAGGCACGTCACCGAGTCGACGAAGGAAGAGGAGGCAGCGCTGCGCACCGCGCGTGGCGAGAAGCCCGACACCTCGGTTCGCGAGTACGACAATGACGCCATTGGGCTCGACGCTCGCCTCATGCGCGCGACGCCTGCATTTCGAGCAGGCATTTTCGCGTCCTATCACGCGTATCCGTACTATCCAGACTTTATGGTGCTCGACCCTGGATACAGGCGGGCGGCGTCACCGGACGGTCCCAGTACCTACTACGGCTATTTGCGGGAGCTGGTCGCGCACCACGGTGACATGCCGGTCGTGATCTCGGAATACGGAGTCCCTTCGTCGCGCGGGATGGCGCATAAGCAACCCCAAGGCTGGGATCACGGCGGCCACGACGAGCGCGCTCAAGCCGATATCGACGCCCGCCTAACGCGGGATATCCACGCAGCCGGCGCGGCCGGTGCTGTGCTCTTTGCAGCCATCGACGAGTGGTTCAAAAAGAACTGGATCGTCATCGACTTCGAGAAGCCACTCGAGCGAAATCGGCTCTGGCTCAACGCGCTCGATGCGGAGCAGAACTACGGGATCGTGGCCATGCGCGCCGGCGTTCGCGATTCAGCCATTACGATCGATGGCCGCGCGGATGATTGGCATGTCGAGCCGCTGTATCGCAGTGAGGCAACCGCAACGCATGGAGCCGAGCCACTGCAACTGCGCGCGCTGACTGTGAGCAGCGACGAGGCATACGTGTATCTGCGACTCGATGTCGGCAAGATCGACTGGTCGCGCGCAAACTATCTCATCGGCATCGACACGTACCGGCCAGAGCTCGGCGATACGCGCTTCCCGTACACGGGTGCGCGATCTCCGGTTGGCTTCGAGTTCATGCTCGAGCTACGTGGGCCGGATGCCGGCCGGCTGCTCGTGGACTCGCCCTATAACCTGTACCGCGTCGTCGATTCCGTGCGCGTGCAGAACCGACCGTTTCGCACTAAGCCTAACGAGGACGGCCGCTACGACTCGCTGTTTGTGACCAGCAATCGGCGCCGCATCGGTCGCAACCGTGCCGTGTATCCAGCCTACCAGTACGATCGGAACCTGTTGCGCTATGGGCGACAAACAGAAACAACGCTCGCCGATTGGTACGCTGACACGCTCTCAGGTGTGATCGAGATGCGTCTCCCGTGGGGCATGCTGCACGTGCTGGATCCGTCCTCGCGCAGCGTGCTCTATGGCAACGCAGTCAGCGGAGACGTGGCAGGCGAGCGGACGGACGGCTTCCGATTCGTCGCCCTGAGCTTCGACCCTCGCGAGCCGACGAAGCTCGGGGAGCGCCTACCCGACAGTGATTCCGCGATCCGTACCTGGGTGTGGCACCCGTGGGAAGAACCGCGCTGGTACGCAGAACTGAAGCCGGTCTTTGCAACCATGCAGGCTGTCTTTGCGGCGTTAGGTGAAGCGCCACCGCCGGCTCCTGTGACTAACAGCGCGACCCGCTATCGCAGCGGGACTCGGCCGCCCAAACTCAACGATCCGAAGCGATAAGTGCTCGTCGAGAGCGTCGCTGTAGTGGCGACGTTCGCGAGTGCGCCGCTCAGCGTCCATTCCAGTCCTGGCGACCAGACATAGCCGACGCTTCCAACTAGGCGCTGCGAAGGCTGCGTCGTTTGAGCGCCGCGATAGTCCACGCGCTGCACGCCAAATCCGGCGTCGCCGGTGAAGATCCAGCCCAGCTCGCGACCGTGCCGCGCGCGCGCGGTCAGCTCCAGATGCTGATACTGCCGCGGCGAGAAGTAGCCGTCGCGCGCCTCGTTTGCATGCTGCACGCTGCGCGCAACGATTCCGAACGAGCGCCCGTGCGCGAGGCTCCAACGCATCCCAAATACGCCGACAAAACGCGGGTTGCTGGTTGTGTCTGTGCTCACGCGTCCGCCGCCAACCGACGCGCTGACGCTCAGGTGATCGCTGATCTGGGAATCCCAGTCGGCTTCAGTCATCGTCATGCGAACACCGTTGGCAATGAGCGCCACGGTTTCGTCGAGCATCGAACGTCCGACTCGTACCTCGGCATTGCTGCGATCGCCGAAGCGTTTGGCCAGCGCGAGGCCGCCTAACGCGCTCGAGCGCGCCGAGCCGCCCGCGCCAACACCGGGCTGCTGATTGGCGCCTAACTCGACGCGGGCGATCCAATCGTCAGAGCCGATCGGCAGACGGATCGTCGCGCTACCGCGAGCGCTGCGAGAGGTGCGATCGACCAAACCGTCGGTGGCGCGGAGGTCCATCGCGTCGAACCTGACGCCGATGCGTCGCCACGGCAGTGCGGCGCCGTTGAGTATGTAGAACTGCGCGCGATTGCCGTCGCTGTCACCGGTACTCAGCAGTCTCGCGTGAAGCGCCGGTGAGAGCTCCGCATCCAGCCAACGACGCTGCGAAAGCGCGTCGCGATGTCTGGGATCGACGCTGAGCGCATGTTCCAGCGCGTCGCGCGCGTCGAATGGACGCCCGCGCCAGCGCAGCACTTGCGCGAGTCCGGCCCATATTTCCGGATCGTTAGGCGACTGGCCGCTGAGGTCGCGCCACAGTCGCTCGCTGCCGACCAGATCTCCCTGCCACGCCTTCACGAGCGCCAACCCCTTGCGCGCGTCCACGTCACGATCCACTGCATAGAGTGAGTCGTACATGTGCGCCGCGTCTCGCAGATGGCTGCCGCCCCACCACGCGAGCGTGCGAGCCATGGCCATCGCGGCTTGGCGATCGTCGCTGCGGCGGCGCAGCCACGCGCGATACGCCTCGACGCTCTCCTCGTAGCGACCGCTCCACGCGAGAACTTGGCCCGCGCCCATCGCGGCGTCGCGATAGTCCGGCTCTGCGGCCAGGACCGAGCGGTATAGCGCCACAGACTCGTCGTTGCGGCCTGCCCAACTGTACGTGCGAGCCAGGCCGACGCTCCCTTCCTTGTCGTTAGGCTCGAGCCGAGTGTACGCCTTGTGCAGCGCGATCGCCTCGTCGTACACACCGTCCTGGGCCAGCATCACGGCCAGCCGATAGATCGCGCGGGAAGACCGGGTGGAGTCGAGGCGTACGACGTCACGATAAGCAGCGATCGCCTGACTTCTGGCGCCCGCGGCATAGGCAGAATCGCCGCTCTGCAGCGCCGCGACGGCGGACCGAGGCGCCTGGGCGAGCGCGGTGCCGGCAGGCGCGAGGCATGCAAGCAGCGCCCCGGCAAGGGCTAATTGTCGAAGGGAGTGGCTCAAGGTAGGCATCCTTCTTAGGACGCCCTCCCTCGGCCCCCAGAAACAGCCTAGGTCGTGCCGGGTGCCCTCAGCCTGCGCACACCGGCGACAACGCCTGCTGCGCTGGCAGCGAGGATGGCCGGCAGCGCGAGGGTGAGCACGAGCGGAACCGGCGCCGGAACGCCGAGCGACGTGGCGACATCGCGTCCAAGGGTCATTACGCTCGAACCGAAGGCGCCCTGCAGTACGAGTAGAACACCCCAGGAAAGCGCAGCCGCGACGGCGACCTTCATCGCGCCCGCTCCCGGACTTCGGTCCCACAACGCGGCAAGCGCCGCGACGATGGGGACGGCCCACCAGCCGAGGAAGCGAGTTGCGACCGCCATGACAGCGGCGACGATGAGGATATCTCTGGCGGTTCGCATCTCAGTTCGTTCCGGATCGTAGCCGCAGGACAAATCGTGGGCTCGTTAGGGCCCCCGGCACCGCCGGAACGCGCAACGAATCCAGCTCGCCGTTGCTCCACTTCGCGACGCGGTCGCGGTAGCGCGCGCTCGCTGGATTTCCGCTCTGCCCTCCCGGATAGATGCCCCAGGCGCGCACGTTAGGCCCCAGCTCGACGACCATGCGCCAGCTCGAGCCATAGCCCGTCCCCGCCGATGGATTGAGCGTGCCGTACCCTCCTTGCACGCCAATGCCCAGCGCGCTGAACCCACGCAACTGCAGGAGATGACTGATGCGCGCCGGTCGCACGCGTTCCCAGCGCCACGCGTCGCCGGTCGCTGGCCCGAAGCGGGCCACGAGCGAGTCGTACGCCATAACCAACGCGCGGGACAGAATCGCGTCTCGGTCCTCGTGCTGCTCGCCGGTCGCGCGGCTATCCCACCAGGCATTGTGCGGCTGACTCAACAGCGCCAGCGTCACATCGCCGGTTGGCGTCGCCACCCTCCCTCCTGTAGAGTCCTCGAGTTCGTCCCATAACAGCCGCGTGGTATTTCCTAACGCGGTCTCGAAGAGGATCGCCTGATGGTTCTCTTTCGTGTAGCGCCTGTCCCAGCTCGCTAGCAGGCTGCGCGCCTCGCGCAGCGATTTAGGCGCATTGACACTGTCGCTTGCCGTCGCGTCGAGAAAAGCCTGGATCCAGAGGTCCGCGCGCACTGAGCCTGGGTCGGTTTGAAAGCGACGCATCGCTTCCGGCGTCACCGCGCTGTCGGCTCGCAGCAGACGATTGATCTGTAGCGCGCGCCAGACTTCGTAGGAGTCGGCGGTCCCCAGGTACGAGGTCGCCTGGCGAGCATCGATCGGCTCCTGATTGGCTGAGGCCAGATATCCTTGCGTAGGGTCCAACGCCTGCGGGTATTGCACGACCGGCCAATCACCCTGCCAGTCGTTCTGGCTATTGGACCCGTCGCGAATCGTTAGGCCATCACCGCGATTCGGCCGTATGGGGAATCGTCCCGTCGATCTGATCGCGATCGCGCCGCCGCGGTCCGCGGCGATCATGTTTTGCGACGGCGTGGGCCAATAGCGAGCCATCGAGTCGAGGTACGCCCGCGCCGTCGTGGCCTTCGCCGCTTGCACAAAGCCGGTCGCGTCGAGCGGAGCCTCCAACGGAATCCAGCGCATCGAGAGCCACAGCTTGCCGCGCTTGGCGAGCGGCCCGCGGTGCGTGTACAGCATCGTGTCGACGATGATCGCTCGACCGCGGTTATCGCGAACTACCTCGACCTCGCGCGCGACGTTCTTCCATGATCCGTCGACGAGATACTGCTTCGGAAGCAGCGAGTCGTCGACGGTTTCCTGATAGAAGTCGATGACGTCAGCGCCGGTATTCGTGAAGGACCACGCGACGTCATGATTGAAGCCGAGGATGATCCCAGGCGCACCGGGAATCGTGACGCCGTACACATCCAGCACGCCCGGCACGACGATGTGGGCCTCGTACCAAATGCTCGGCAGATTGAGCTCGAGATGCGGATCGCCGGCTAACAGCGCATAACCATTGCGCGTGCGCCGCGGTGCTACGGCCCAGTTGTTACTGGCGAAGCGAGGCGCAGTGTCGTGTTCCGCGAACTGCCGCGCCGCGGCGGCGAGCGTGCGCGCGATCATGCTCGTATCCGGCGCTCCGGGTGGCGCGATGGCCGTTGTATCGAACCACGGCGCTGCCGAACCGTTAGGCTGAATTGGCTCCTGTACACGCGAGTGGACCGGCAAAACCGACGCCGCGGCAGCTGCTCCCACCTTCGCTTGTGCGGCGTATCGTTCCAGCTCGCTCGGCACGTACGTGAGGATATTGCTCATCCTCATGAACAGATGCAGCGAGTTCACTGGCTCCCAGCGCTCGGGACGCGCATTCAGAATCCGATACTCGATCGGCCAGGCACTGTTGGGGATCGCGTCCAGGTAGGCGTTGACGCCGTCGGAGTAGGCCTCGAGCACGCGGCGACCCATGCCGTCTGCCGGAAACGAGCGCCACTTGGCGATTGCGGCGCGCGGCATTCCTAACGAGCGCACCTCGCGATCCAGCGCTCGCGCGACGCCCCCGACCATCTCGGACAGGCGGCCGGATGCAGCGCGGGTTTGAATGTCCAATTGGAAGAGGCGATCGCGCGCGACGACGTAGCCTAACGCGCGATACGCATCCAGCTCACTCTGCGCGAAGATGTGCGGCACGCCGCGATCGTCGTAGCGCACCTCCACGTCGTGCGACAACCCAGGCACACTCGCTGTGGCCCGAGCAGGTAGCTCGGCGTTGCCCGCGGCAGACCACACGCCGCTCCACGGATCGAGCAAGGGTCCGAGCGGCGGAACGGGACCGACGCCACAGCCGCTGGCATAGACTGTAGCCGCCAGCGCGACCGCGCTGACCGTGAGCAAGAGGTTTCGTCGACCCGGCATACGTGGCGCGGAAGCTACGCGCGCTGCTTCACCCCGCGCGAGGGAAGACGAACTGCTGCGCTGGCTCGAATGATGGGCGAGCGTTGCTCGCCATCAGGATGTCGAATGTCATCGAGCTGCTGTCGATCGTAACAGCCGTCGCAGAGCACGGCCGCCCGCCGCGCGAGCGCGAGCTGATCGTCCCACAAACCGACACGACCACCATTCGATTCCCGCCCCTGCCGTCCGGCAGCGTCACAGCTTCGACGCGCTCCTGATGGTCGTGCGCAGCGAGCACGAGGTCGCAACCGGCATCGGCAAACGCCGTCAGGACTTTGCGGTGATTGGGGATGCCAAAACGTTGCGACAGCTCACCGCGCACCGGATTGTGGTGCATGACGATCGCGCGGAGGTCGCCGGCGGGAATTCGACCAAGCAGTGTCTTGCAGCGCTCGAGCTGCGCGTCCGTGACCATGCCAATGACCGCCAGGTCGCGCAGTCGAGTCGTCAGCGTATACGGGGCGATCCCGTGCGAGCTATTGAGCCCGACGAATGTGGCGCCAGTCACGCTCAACACCGGTTCCACGTCCGGGTCGAGCCATCGGCGATACTTGCGTGTGATCCGCTCCTCGCCAAGCAGGTGAAGCGGCGATCGCCACCACGCCACGTCATGGTTTCCCGGCACCGCGATCGTCTGTCCGAATTGACGCGCGTACCTAACGAGCGCAGTCCCAGCGACGAACTCACCGATGCGTGATCGCTGCGCGAAGTCACCGCAAAACACGACGACGTCATAGTGCTCGCGGGCGAGCAGCGTCTCCAGCGCGGCGATTAGATCGGGTCGCGCCGGCTTGGCCAGGTGAAAATCGCCGACCTGCAGAACGCGCAGCGCGCGCCCCGATTCCGGTCCGCTATCGCGCGGCGGCTGGGATGGCGCTGGACTCGAGCTTGCCAATGATGTGGTCGCTGAACTGCATGGTCGTCGCGGTGCCACCGAGGTCGCGCGTCAGCACCTTTCCCTCACGCAGCACAGCCTCGACAGCGCCGCGGACGCGGCTAGCGCTCGTTAGGTCGCCCACGTGTTCGAGCATCAGACACGCGGCCAGGATCAGTGCGCCTGGATTGGCGATGCCCTGCCCCGCGATGTCCGGCGCCGTCCCGTGCACGGCTTCGAAGATCGCGGCATGCTCACCGATGTTGGCTCCGGGCGCGAGACCGAGACCGCCCACGAGCCCCGACGTCAAGTCCGAGAGAATGTCGCCGAACATGTTCGTCGTGACGAGTACGTCGAACTTCTCAGGGTACAGCACGAGCTTCATCGCCATCGCGTCGATGATCTGCTCGTCGTACGCGATCCGTCCTTGATACTCCGTGGCGACCTGCTGGCCGATCTCGCGAAAGAGCCCTTGCGAGTACTTCAGGATGTTCGCCTTGTGCACGAGCGTTAGGCGCTTGCGGCCGTGCCGCAGCGCGTACTCGAACGCATACCTGATCACTCGCTCCGAGCCGACGCGCGTCACGAGCGCGACAGACTGCGCGGCGGCCTTCTCGTCCGTTCCGATCTTGATGTAGTGCTCGAGACCAGCGTACAGCCCCTCCGTGTTCTCGCGCACGAGCACGATATCGACGTTGTCGAAGCGGCCGCCCGGGATCATATCCTTGGTCGGGCGCACGTTGGCGTAGAGATCGAATGCCTTACGCAGCGCGACATTCACCGAGCGATAGCCTCCGCCCGACGGAGTCTCCAGCGGTCCTTTCAGCGCGAGACGCGTGCGCTTGATGGATTCGAGCGTCGCGTCAGGCATCGGATCGTTGACGGCTTTGACCGCAGCCATGCCTGCGATCTGTCGATCCCACTCGAAGGCGACGCCGCCCGCTGCGCGGACAGCATCCAGCACGCGCAATGTCGCGTCTGTGATGTCCGGACCAATCCCGTCACCGGGAATCAGCGTACAAGGAATGACCATGGTGCTCGATAAATGTGCGCGCGCATAACCTAAAGCGACGCAAGTCCATCCCCTAACCCCTGTGCCCTATCCCCTAACCACTAAAAGGGCAGGTCTTAGATTGTCGCCGGCCTCAGGATGAGGGAATGATGCGCCGTATAGTCCCAAATCTGATTTGGATTGCAGTCGGTACCGCTGGTGTGGGCGCGCTGAGCTATCTCGCGCTCAAACGCGGCGAGACGATCAACGCGGCCTGGCTCGTGACAGCAGCTGTGTGCTGCTATCTGGTTGCGTTCCGGTTCTACAGCCGCATCATCTCGAGCAAGGTCTTCGCACTCGATCCGACGCGCAAAACGCCGTCGGAGCGCCTGAACGACGGGCGCGACTACGTCCCTACAAATCGCTGGATCGTCTTCGGCCACCACTTCGCGGCCATCGCCGGCCCTGGCCCCCTCGTTGGCCCGACGCTCGCGGCCCAGTTCGGATATCTCCCGGGCGCGCTGTGGATCATCATCGGCGTCGCGCTCGGTGGCGCCGTTCAGGACTTCGTCATTCTGGCGTCGTCCGTTAGGCGCAACGGCAAGACGCTCGGCCAGATGGCCAAGGAAGAGATCGGGACCGCCGCCGGATTCACGGCGCTGGTCGCCGTGCTCGGCATCATGATCGTGCTTATCGCCGTGCTCGCGCTTGTCGTCGTCAACGCGTTAGGCGAGAGCCCGTGGGGGATCGTGACCGTAGGGCTGACGATTCCTATCGCTCTGATCATGGGCGCGTACATGCGTTGGATTCGCCCGCACCGGGTTCTCGAAGCGACAGCGATCGGCCTTGTCTTATTGATCGTGGCGCTCTATGCCGGCCGCTGGGTCGCCGAGCATCCGGTGTACGGGCCGATGTTCACGCTGCAGCGGACGACGATTGCGTGGGCAATCATGATCTACGGCTTCGCGGCCTCCGTTCTTCCGGTCTGGTTGCTGCTCGCGCCGCGCGACTACCTCTCGGCGTTCGTGAAGATCGGCGTTGTTCTCCTGCTGGCACTCGGCGTCCTGATCTACCTGCCGCCCCTGCACATGCCGGCCGTCACACGCTTCATCGATGGGACAGGTCCGGTCTTCGCTGGCAAACTATTCCCATTCGCTTTCATAACGATCGCGTGTGGTGCGATTTCGGGTTTCCACTCGCTCATCTCGTCAGGCACGACCCCAAAGCTTCTCCAGCGCGAGCCTGATGCCCGCTTCATCGGGTACGGTGCGATGCTGACGGAGTCGCTCGTGGCCACGCTCGCGCTCGTCGCGGCATGCGCACTCACGCCGGGCGTCTACTTCGCGATCAATGCTCCCGCCGCGGCGTTAGGCTCGACCGTCGAAAGCGCCGCGGAAGCGATCCGCAACTGGGGCTTCACGCTGGACGCGGCGCAGTTCAACGAGCTGACGCGGACGATCGGCGAGCAGAAGCTGCTCTCACGCACGGGCGGGGCGCCGAGTCTTGCAGTCGGTATGGCGACGATCTTCTCCGCTGCCTTCAGTAAGTCAGGCGCGTTGGCGCTGTGGTACCACTTCGCAATCATGTTCGAGGCGCTGTTCATTCTCACGACGCTCGACGCGGGGACGCGAGTCGGCCGCTTCATGTTGCAGGATCTGCTCAAGCACGCTTGGGCGCCGCTGGGACGGGTTTCGTGGTACCCAGGCGTCGTCATGACGAGCGCGATTTTCGTGGCGATGTGGGGGTACTTCCTTTATTCAGGCGTGACCGACCCGTTAGGCGGCATCAACTCGCTGTGGCCGCTGTTCGGCATCGCCAATCAGCTCCTCGCCTCTGTCGCGCTCTGCGTCGGCACAACGGTTGTCATCAAAATGGGCAAGGCGCGCTACGCGTGGATCACGATCCTGCCGCTCGTGTGGCTCGTCGCGGTGACGATGAGCGCCGGCTTCCTCAAGATCTTCTCGAGCGAGCCGCGACTGGGCTTCCTCGCGCATGCGCGCGTTTTTTCCGAGGCGCTGGCCGACGGCCGTTTGCCAGCCGGAGTCGCGAGCGTTGAAGCCGTGCGGCGGCAGATCTTCAACGACAGGCTCGATGCCTTCGTCGCAGCGTTCTTCATGATCAGCGTGATCGTGATCCTCGCGGCGTCGGCGCGTGAATGGTGGTCGACGCTGAGCGGGCGCAAAGCCGTCGTGTCGACGGAGGTCCCATACGAACCTGCGCTCGCGATGGCCATGGAGCGCGCGGAGACGTTAGGCGTCGCGCTGGCCTCGGAAGTTGCTCCTCGCCGCTCCCGGTTCGCGCCGCGCGCGGTCTTTGGCGCGGTGGCGTCCGCAGTGCGAGTGATCATCGGCGCACCAGATTGGCGACGCTACGTGGCCGCCGTGCGAGCGTTGCCGCGACGCGTGGAGCCTGGCGGTACCGATCTCCTCAGTCCAGCGCAATTCGCCGCCGAACGCCTGGATGCGCGCTACTCGAGACCGGGGAACCGCTGCTGTTAAGCCTATGCGCATAATCACCGCGTTGCTCGCGCTGGCGGTAGCGGGCTATGTCGCCGCGGCCGCGTACGTGAAGATCAACGAAACGTCGCTCGTCTACCATCCGGGCGAGCGCGCCGTGCAGCGTCCCGATACTTCGTTAGGCATCGCGCCGCGCATCGTCAGGTTCGCGAGCGCCGACGGCACCAAACTCGTCGGCTGGTTGATCTTCGCCCCTGGCAGCGACTCGGCGAGCGGCGCGTGGGTCCTCGATTGTCACGGCAACGCGGGAAACATTTCGTCGTACGGCCGGCCGCGCTGGGCCGCATGGATGCGCCAGCAAGGAATGAACGTCTTCCAGTTCGACTACCGCGGCTTCGGTGAAAGCACGGGCTCGCCGAGCGAAAACGGTTTGTACAGCGACGCCGAGGCCGCTTACCACTATCTGACTGATTCTCTTGGCGTGCCTCCGGAGCGGCTGCTGATCTACGGTCATTCCCTCGGCAGCGGCGTGGCTATATACCTCGCGAGCAAGGTGCGCGCGGCAGGGCTGATCATCGAAGGCGCATTCACGGCCGTCTCTGACCGTGGACAGGAGCTGTATCCGTGGCTCCCCGTTAGGCTCCTATCGAGCAACGACTTCAATTCGATCGGACGCATCCACGGGATCGCCACCCCGAAGCTGTTCATCCACGCGACCGATGACGAGGTCATCCCCTACGCTCACGGCCAGCGCCTGTATGAAGCCGCGGTTACGCCGAAGAGCTTCCTCACCGTGTCCGGCGGGCACGAGCACGCGTTCGAGGTGGATCGGGCGCGATACTATGCAGCCTTTCGCGCATTCGCAGACACGGTGACGGGCCGGTTCGCGCTGCCTAACGCCAAGGCATACTAAGCCTCTGGCACGCCCGGTCTGAGACCTCAAGGTCAAGAGCAACCCTATTACGAATTCAAATTCGTCAACCAATCCTGATCCGGTCCGATCCGCAACATCGGGGTGATCCGTATCGGTTTTTGCTCTTAAGGTAATCGACAGCTGTCGGTGGACTCAACCCTAGTTGACTTATGCCTCACGGCTTTGCATACCTATCTC
>CBQVAZ010000049.1:0-12532 GCA_967720205.1 uncultured Gemmatimonadaceae bacterium
CGCGGGGCGCGAGACGGCGTGTTTTTCGCGATTGCGGCCGCCGCGAGCACGGAATCCGACCGCGCGATAGAGTCTCTCTTGAGCGCTGGTACCTCGATCGTGCCGGCATCGGAGATCGTCGCACTGCGCGTGTCGACGGGCTGCCGCACGACCTCCGGTGGTCGGTTCGCCAGGTACAACGCGACGGCGGCGCCGCCAACGAGAACCACCGCGGCCGCTGCGGCCCATCTTCCATATCGCGACCGCGGCGTTGGCGAGCCGTCGTCCTCGACGCGCCACTCATCCATGGCAGAGGCCGAAGTCTCCACGCGGATCGTCTGCGGGGTGCTGCGCGCGTCGAGCTTGTCGTCACCGACGGCGCGCTGCTCCGCCGACCGGCGGAAGTGCTCGGTGGGCGCCTCGGGCAGAAGTGCCTCGTTAGGTATCGCCCGCGTGATTTCGCGACGCACCTTCGCCTGCTTGCGCTTGAACTGGCGCCACTGCTTGAGTCCAGGTGGGTCGCTCGCGTCGTTCAAACGGCCGAGGAATCGCTCGGCGCTGGCCCAGCGCGAGGCCGGCTGTTTGCGCAGCAGGCCGTCGATGAGGTAGCGCAGTCGCTCCGTTACGTCCGGTCTGAACTCTTCGATCGTCCGCAGCTCTTCGTGCTTCTGGCGGTATATGACGCTATAGAGACTCTCGCCGTCCCACGGGCGGCGCCCGGTGAGCATCTCCCACGCGACAAGCCCCAGGCTGTACAGATCGCTGCGACCGTCGACGCGCGCACCGTCGATTTGTTCGGGCGACATATACGTCGGCGTTCCGATCGCCGTGCCCGTTGCCGTTAGGCTCGTATCCGCCTCACGCGAGATCGCGACGCCGAAGTCCGACAGCAGCGCGCGGCCGCTCGTGGCATCGAGGAAGATGTTCTCCGGCTTCACGTCGCGGTGCACGATCCCGCGCGCGTGCGCGTAGGCCAGACCGCGCGCGATGTCCCGCAGCACGCGTTCGACGCGATCGGGGTCGAAGGCGCCCTCGTCGCGCAGCGTTTGCTTGAGCGTCTTGCCGGGGACGAGCTGCATAACGAGCGCGAGGCTGTCGTCAGAGAGCCGCTTGACGGCATGCAGCGCGACGATGTGCGGATGCTCCAGGTGCGCGACCGTTCGCGCTTCGCGCGCGAGACGTGCCACGGCCTCGTGGTCCTGCGCATAACGAGTGCGCACGACCTTGACGGCCACTTCGCGGCCCAGCTCGCGGTCGCGCGCGTGATACACGATGGCCATCCCACCGCGTCCCAATTCGCCCACGCACTCGTACTCGTTGTCGAGCTCACGCGGCCAGCGCACGTCTGCCGGCTGTGACTCGCGCGGTACGACCGGCGGCGGGGGGGGCGGCGGAAGCTGGGCAGCGTCGCTCATGCAATGAACCGGAACGTGACTTCGCCCATCTCTACGCGATCACCGTTTTTTAGCGGGACGGTCGTTCCCTGTCCGGCGAGCGCGTCACCGTTGACGACAACTGGATTCGTTCCCGAGAGGTTTTCCAGGTGCCACGTCGCTTCGCGCAGGACCATGCGCGCGTGCTGCCGCGACACGGTCGGTTCGCGCAGCTGAATGTGGCGGTAAGGCGGTCCCTCGAGACGGCCGAACGTGATGATGTGCGAGTCCGGCCCGGCGGCTTTCACGAAGCGGATCTCGTGCCCGGCGTCGTGTCCCTCGATCACCTCGAGGCGGCCGGGGAAGAACTGCAGCGTCCCGTCCGCGGGTCGGTAGAAACGGATGGAGTGACCATCCACGAGCGTCGCGTGTTCCGCGCCGGGATCGACGACGACCAGTTCGTTAGGCGAGCCCCCGCCTGAGACGCGCCGCATCGCGCGGCCGCCGCTGGGCGACAAGCGCGGCCCGCGACGCACAGGCGGCGGCGGTGGCGGCGGTCCCGCGAGCGCGCGATCCCCCGCAAATGCCGACAGAGCGGCTGGTGGATAGGCCGGGGTGGCGTCCAACGACAATGCCTGCTGCGACGGAGGTGTGGTTGCCTGACGAGCCACGCGCCTAACGGGGCGTGACACATCCAGCGTGGCGAGAATGGGCATGACGACGTACGGCATATGCTGCTCTCGCAGATGCGCATCACGACGTCTTCGTCTGATCCAGTACCCCGCAGCAATCGCCCCTATGAAAGCGGCGACCAATGCGGTGATCAACAATGTACTCGACAGACTTACACCCATGCGTACGCTCCCAGTACCGCTCGAACGGCCGACCACGAGTGGCAGGCGCGGTCCAAACCTGTTGGAGCATTACGCACTACGACCGCCAGCGTTCCCAATTACCAAACTCTACCCGCCACGTGACCGGCGATGGGTAGAATGAGAGAGAATCCAGCCGTTGTACAGAGTGGCTCGGACGCGTCGCCCGAGCGGCAATATCTACCTACTGCGCGTGGAATCGAAAAGTGACTTCACCCATTTCCACGCGATCGCCATCGACGAGATCGATCGCTGTTCCTTCGCCTGGTAGAGCCACACCGTTGATCGACACCGGATTGGTCGACGAGAGGTTTGTAAGGCTCCAGCGAGCGCCGTCCCAACGCATCTGCGCGTGTCGACGACTCACCGTTGGGACATCGAGTTGGATGTGACGATACGGCGGACCTTCGGAGCGTCCGATCGTAATGGAAGAGCCGTCCGGACCACCAGTTCGAACGAAGCGGATCTCTGGTCCCAGTCCATGACCGGCCAGGACCTCGAAGCGGCCGGGAAGGAACTGCAGGGTCCGTTCCGCAGGGCGCTGAGCCTTGGGGGCAACGTCAGAGTCGCCATTCCCATTCACTCGAGGGATGCCCGCAGGGGGTGTCGCCGGCTCCGGAGGCGGCGGAGCTGGAGCGTACCGCTGCTGAGTGGCAACCGCCTCGAAAGGCTCGTGTGGAGGCGTCGCGTACTGGGAGCGCACTGCCTGCATCCCGCGGGCTAGCGTGGGCCGCGGCAGTGGGCGAGTGGCGGGAGAAACGAGGGGGCCTAGTAATGCGACTGGGCCGTGCATCTTGTGTCTATGGCGACGCCGGCGCAGCCGCCATATCACCACCACGAGGCCCGCGATGGCGAAAACTGCCGCGAGTACTAGCCAAATAACGTTGCTGCTGACTTGCAATGCCTTACGAGTGGAGGGGTCTCGGAGAGCTGCGAGATCGCAGCGTCTGCGCCTTGTGCCCGCTACTTAACGAATAGATTTCACACCACGTCCGCAACTATGTATACCGCCAGCAGGGCTCGTGTGTCACAGTCGAGCAGTTCACAGACGTCAACGAGACGCGGTTTCCGCGCAACGTGCAGCGCCGAGTTGGCATTTTTCGTTCCGTTGACTCCGTCTCTTGGCGCTACTTAGTTTCGCGGTTTGACAGGGCCTGTAGCTCAGGTGGTTAGAGCGCACGCCTGATAAGCGTGAGGTCGGTAGTTCAACTCTACCCAGGCCCATTTCTGAATACATCAAGCCTCGCTTGGCACATTGAGTCGCCAAGCGGGGCATTGTCGTGTCCGATGCGTCGTTGTGCTGTTGGCCTTGGTCATGTTGCATTCCTGGTCGTACGTTCCGATGAGTTCGGCCCTCCATCGACATGATCGGCTTGGCCTTGTTCCTCCTGATCTTCATTGGGAGCCAGCTTTTCTGGATTAGCCGCATACTCGATCTCGGGCAGCGGTTCATTCCTGGGAAGCCGCGGCGCGCGTGGCTCGCACTTGTCGCCGGACTTATTTACGTCTTCGTCGCCACTTACAGCTATCCAAGCATTCAATCCTGCTGCATGGGCCACATTTTCCGGCCCGCCGACTACCGGCTGCAAAGCATGCTGATCGAGGCATCCTTCTGGTGGTGGTTCGTGGGATCGCTGCTGGCCTTTGCCTTTGTGATTGCTTTCGGGACGGTAGACCGCGCCGCCCGTGCAGCTGCCTGGATGTACCGTAAAGCGCGCGAAAGAACGCAGCGGCCTGTTACTCCTGATTCGGACCGCGGCGCACGGCATTCGCTCACCCGCCGCCGCTTCCTTGCGCAGACCACGGTGCTAGTAAGCGCCACGCCGTTTGTAGCCGCCGGCTACGGGCTTCTGTACGGACGGCTTGACGTGGAAGTCGTTCGCCGACACATCCGGCTGGCGCGCCTGCCTAACGCCTTCGCGGGCTTTCAAATCGCCCAGCTTTCCGACGTTCACATCGGCCCCTTCACTTCTGCGGACTACATCCGCGGCTGCGTTGCGATCACCAACGCACTGAAACCCGACTTGATCGCGCTGACCGGAGACTACCTCGATTGGGACCCGCAAGCGGAAGGAGAAGTGGTTCACGCGCTGGCGGGTCTGCACGCGCCTCACGGTGTCTTCGCCTGCCTCGGGAACCACGAGGAGGAAAGCCAAACGGAAGAATCCATCACCAGGTTGTTTAGCGCCGAAGGCATTCGCGTTCTGCGGCAGGAACGTGCGTCTCTCCAGCTCGGTGGCGAGATGCTTTATCTGATGGGCATAGACTGTCCGCGAGGTAGCACAGCTGATTTGTACCGGAGCGATGTCACCCGCCGCTTACAAGGGCTAGTGCTGCCGGCGACGGTGAACATTCTCTTGAGCCATTACCCGGATGTGTTTGATCGCGCAGCCGCGCTGGGCTTCGACCTGACGCTGGCGGGGCATACTCACGGCGGTCAGTTGTCGCTCGATCTCATCCACCGCGGACTCAACCTCAGCCACTTCCTGTATCGCTACGATAGCGGATGGTACGAAAAGCACGGCGCCCAGCTCTACGTCAACCGCGGGATAGGAACAAGCGGCCTCCCCATCCGACTCGGCGCCCGGCCGGAGATCACGCTGATTGAGTTGGGAAGAGCCTAACGTTGCTACAGGCGGTGAGGCGCATATGCGCCAGGAGAAGGCCCGGCATTAGGTAGTTGCACGACGGATGAGCCGGCGTTGCCGATCGGAAGCCATCACGGCTCGCTGTCCGTTCTGGTGTCCGTTCGCTACGCCATCTCCCGGCATAAGGGGCTGGGGTACCCGGCACATCGCGCGGTCCGTCAATAACGTACGGGTACAGTGCCGCCTAACGAGCCTCTATTCGGGAGACTGATAAGCGTGAGGTCGGTAGTTCAACTTTACCCAGGCCCATAGAGGTCAGAGGTCTGAGGTCAGAGCAACCTAGGCCTCCCTTTCTCTGACCTCTGGCCTCTGACCTGTTTGTTTATTGCTCCCTGAGCGCGACTAAGGGATCGACTCGGGTCGCTCGTCGCGCCGGCGCGTACACCGCGATCAGCGCTACGCCCGCGAGAACAGCTCCCGCAATAAGATACGCCGCCGGATCGACTCGGCTGACGCCGAAGATCAAGGACGCGTAAAGGCGTGAAGCGGCGGCGACGCCTAACGCGCCGAGTATGAGGCCCGCGGCGACGAGCCGCGCGCCTTGGCCGATCACGAGCAGCAACACATCGCGCGTTGCGGCGCCGAGCGCGAGGCGCACGCCTAGCTCGTGCGTACGCTGTGCGACAAGCAGCGCGATCACGCCGTACAAGCCGATCGCGGCGAGCAGCAGCCCAAGCACGCCGAGCAGTGAGAAGATGAAGGAACCGGTGCGCCAAGGCACCAATTGTGGCGCCAGCAACTCGGTAAGCGGTCGCACTCGCACGTACAGCAACGACGGATCGAGCGCGAGCAGCTCGCGCCGCACGGCGGCTACGAGGCGCACCGGTGACTCGTCTGTGCGCAGATGGAGCACCGTTCCCCAGCCTTGGCCGGCTGGGCGTGCACCCAACGGACGGTAGAAGAAGGGCACCGCATCACGACTGACGTCGGCGTACTTCGCATCTGCAGCGACGCCAACGACTTGCGCGCACGGGACTTCGCGCGGCAGCGGGCCGGCGCGGATGCAGCGGCCGATCGCCGATTCGGAGCCGAACAGCTGCCGCGCCAGCTTTTGGTTGACGATCACGGTTGCCGGAGCGCCGGCATACTGATCGGCGTCGGCGAACGCGTGCCCCTCGACTATCGCGATGCCGAGCGTGGCGAAGTAGCCTGGGTCAGCGAAGTCGGGTTGCGCAGCGACGGAACCGCCTGAAGCGCCAGCATACGACACCGGCATGCGATACGCTTCCTCGAACGGCAGGGCGGCGCCTAACGCGGCTGCTCGCACGCCTGGAAGATTGCGAACGCGCGCCAGGGAGCGACGCCAGAAGTCGTCCGTCTGCTCCGGCGTGAGCGGTGCGGCGCGGGTATCGCCGGATACTTCCAGCAGCTGCTGCACGGCGAAGCCGGGATCGATCGCCTTGACGTTGCGCAGGCTGCGCAAGAACAGCGCGGCGCTGACGAGCAGCACGACCGAGGCGGCGAGTTGCACAACGACGAGCGCGTTACGCGCGGGTGTGCGTGCTCCGCCCGAGCGACTGTTTGCGTTGAGCGTGGAGAGCAGGTCTGCGCGCGCGGCGCGAACCGCCGGGGCGACGCCAAAGACGAGTGTCGTCCCTCCGGTGAGGAGCAGCGTGAACGTGAGGAGGCGAAGATCGACGAGCGGCGAGAGCGGCGGCAGCGGAATGACGTGCGGCAGCAGGCGAACGCCGGCCAAGGCGATCGCGAATCCAGCGAGACCGCCTAACGTCGCAAGGACGAGGCTTTCCGCCATGAGCTGGCGCACGAGCCGCATGCGTGTGGCGCCTATTGATGCGCGTACGGCCAGCTCGTGTGCACGACGCGTGGCGCGTGCTAACAGGAGGTTCGCCACGTTGGCGCACGCTATGAGGAGAACGATCCCCGTGACGGCGAGGAACCAGAGCGACACCGGCAGTCTGCGCGAGGAGCCGCTGCCGCTAGCATCGAGCGGGCCGGCGCCCGCGAGGCTCGTTAGGCGCACTCGCGGTCCGCTGCTCGCATCCACTGTCTTCCCTGGCGTGGAGACGTCAGGCTGACCCTCCCGGCCGGCGCTGAGCGCCGATCGCGCCGCGTCGCCGGCAAGCTCGCGAGTCACGCCTGGCGTGAGACGCGCCAACGCTCTGAGCCAGACGCCAAAGCGCATTCTGGCGAGCCCCTGGTCGAAACCGATGCCCCAGGCGGTGCCTAACGGGGCCCAGAGTGCAGGTGCGGCCAGGTCGCTGCCGACGAAGTGCCTTTCAGCGACGCCGACGACTGTGTACGGTCGGCCGGCCACGCGGATCGTCGAATTCAGCACGCCCGGGTCGCCGCCGTAGGCCCGCTGCCAATACTCCCAGCTCAGCACGGCCACGGGAACCGCCGCGTTCTCGCGATCGTCGGCCGGCGCGAGGGCTCGGCCTAACGCGGGCCGGCTGCCGAGCAGCGGAAAGTAGCTGCCGCTCGCAAGGATGATCAGCGCGCTCTGCGCGTTGTCGCCCTCGCCGACGGCGCGCGTTGCATGCACGTAGGCCGCGACGTCGCTGAACCCGCGCGCGCGGTCCCGCAAATCCACGAAGTCCGGATACGAGAGTAGATCCGACAGCTCGGAAGGGCTGCCGCCTTGTGCCGGAAGCTCGACCTCGACGCGCGCGATGGTCTCCGGAGCGCTCACCTTCGGCGGCGGTCGGAAGAGCAGAGCATCGACGATCCCGAACATCGCGCTGTTTGCTCCGACGCCCAGCGCTAGGGTCGATACCGCGAGAAGGAGGAAGGCAGGCGCCCGGACGAGCGATCGCGCACCGTAGCGGAGATCCTGAGCGAACGTGGCCAGCCAGGGCCACAGCCAAACGCTGCGCGCCTCTTCGCGCATGTAGGTCTCGTTTCCCATTGCACGACGGGCGGCGTCGCGGGCCGCGGCTGGCGACAAGCCCTGCTCGCGCAGATTGTGTTCCAGCATCGAGCGATGTGCCGCGACTTCCTCGGCCAGATCGCTCTGGCGCGACCTGCGGCGCAACAAAAACGCGAGTCGTCTCAGGAATCGCATAGCGCGTTAGGCGAATTCGAGAACGTGTTGGATTGCGAGCACAATGCGCTCGAACTCCTTGCGCTCGGCGGCGAGCTGTTTCCGGCCGGCGCTCGTGAGCGTGTAGTAGCGCGCGCGGCGATTGTTTACCGACGCACCCCATTCGGCCTTTACGTAGCCCTCGAGCAGCAGGCGCTGCAGGGCAGGGTAGAGCGAGCTTTCGCCGACGTGCAGCACTTCGCTGGAAAGCTCTTTCAGGCGCTGCGCGATGCCGTACCCGTGCATCGGACCGCGTGTGAGCGTGCGAAGAACCAGGAGGTCGAGCGTTCCCGGGAGCAGCTCGCTTGGTTTTGCAGCAGGCAACGCGCTTCCTATCGATAGACGATGGGAAGCTTCTATTGCGTCGAGCTTTTGTCAAGCTCCCATCGGTAGACGATGGGACGAGCTGTTAGCTCGTAGGTCTTAGCTCTTAACGACCCCTAAGGCCTAAGAGCTAAGAGCTAAGGCCTAATCCTTATGACGGTACGTGATCCGACCGCGGGTCAAATCGTAGGGAGATACTTCGACCTTGACCCTGTCACCGCTCAGAATCCGAATACGGAAGCGGCGCATCTTCCCGCCGATCGTGGCCAGCACCGAATGCCCGTTGTCCAACGCGACGCGGAAGGTCGTGCTTGGGAGGACGTCGGAGACGACGCCCTCGAGCTCCACCATTTCTTCCTTAGCCATGAACCCTCGTTTAAGCCCTACGAGATCTCGGCTCGCTCTGGCGGCGTCGTGCCGCTGCCGCTTTGAGCTGCCTGGCCTCGCTCGGCTTCACATAGTGGCGCCGCTTGCGGAGATCCTTGAGGATCCCGGCACGCAGCACCTGTTTTTTGAACTGTTTAAGCGCGCGGTCGACGCTGTCGCCGTCCGCTATGATGACTTCAACCATTGAACCTCCGTGTCCTGCGGTCGCCTAAGTAGAGCAGCGAGAAAACGCGAAGGCCGGCCCGTTTCGCAACGGACCGGCCCTGCACACGCGCCGGGGAATGGAGCGTGCGCCTGACGAATCAGCGGCCGAGCCTAACGAGGTTCTCGGCGGCCGGGCCCTTCTGGCCCTGAACCACGTCGAACTCCACGCGCTCGCCTTCCGTCAGTGACTTGAACCCACTCCCCTGAATGGCCGAGTGGTGCACGAAGCAGTCCTTGGAGCCATCCTCGGGGGTGACAAATCCAAAGCCCTTCGCATCGTTGAACCACTTAACCGTGCCGGTCGTACGCATTGCAAACTCCAGTTGTGTTGTGTGGTCGGAGTGCGGGGGTGCCGTACGTACCGACTACGTGTGATTCGTGGTTAGCCCCCACGATGGGCGACGGTGCGGCAACGCCGTCCGTCCTTACAACACGGGGCCCAGCGCGAGCGCGAGGCCCCCTGTCTGTAGTCGCGCAGCGGTATGTGCGCGCGACGGGGGTCAATCTAATGGCTCAGGGGACGAAGCGACAGCGCGATTAGCCTAGGGCGGTCAGGGAAGTCAGCCAGAGGTTGGGAGGCAGCACCGGAAAACGCCCCCGGGTTATGGCCGGGGGCGTGACAACAGCGGTCCGCGCTATGACCTAACGCGACTCCGGGCTCGCGATCACGGCTGCGCCACTCGTTGCCCTTTCGACCCGGAGCTTCTGCTTCATCGTCTTTCCGCCGACGGTGATCGACACCAGGTAATCGCCGGGGCTCACTGGCGGTGGGCCGCCACCGGCGAAGCCGCCACCACCGCCAACGCCGCCGAGTCCGAGCATCGTCAGGAAGTTGTTGCCGCCGAAGCCACCGCCTCCGGTGGGGGCTCTGCCTGGGATCTGGAAGAGCTGCGCCATCTGTTGCAGCGCCTGGAAATCCGGCTGAGCACCGCCGCCTTGACCGCCTTCCATTCCAAGGGCGCCCATGAGCGCGCCTAACGCGGCGCCGCCGCCACCCCCCCCGCCGCCCGCGCCTTGCCCGACTTGCTCGCCGGGCCGCGCGACCCAGCGTCCGGCGCTGGCTCCGCCGCCACCGCCACCTCCTCCACCTCCACCGCCCCCGCCGCCAAATCCGCCGCCGCCCTGGCCGATCTGACCGCTCTGGAAGGCCTGCCTAACGCGCGCGACGAGCGGGGCGTTCGTCCCAGCCTTCTCCAGCGAGTCGAGCACCGTCATGATGCGGTTCATCTGTAACGATGAGTCGCGCTTTTGAGCGATCGACAACGGGCGTCGCGCCGGCGCCTTGCCCTGATATCCCCACGTGACTCGCTGCACGCCAGGCAGACCAGGTCCGTTCAGGGTCCGAATCGTATCACCCGTGACGTCGCTGATGACCACTCGCACCTGACCCTGCTGCCGGCTCGTTAGGCGATACAGAATGTTGGCGCCGTACGGCGGACTGGTCGGCTCGAACTCGAACTGCGCCGTCGACTGCCCCTCGACGGGAGGCTCGCCCCACTGATACGCCGTCGTCGGCGCAAAGAGGTGTGCGTCGGCCGCGACGACTTCTGGCGTGAGCTGCTGCAACGGCGCGATGTCAACGATGTAGATCGAACGGCCATGCGTTCCAGCGATCAGCTCTTTGTCACGCGGCTGGATCTGCAGATCGTGCACGGGAACCGTTGGCAGCCCGCTCATGAAGCGCTGCCACGTCTGCCCTCCGTTGAGGGACACGTAGGCGCCGACGTCAGTGCCGACGAAGAGCAGGTTTTTGTTCATGCGATCCTGGCGGATCACATGCACGAAATCCGGCCCGCCGCGCGGCAGATTCGAGACGATGGAACGGAACGTCTTGCCGCCATCGTTTGTCGTGAAGACATACGGCGTGAAATCGCCGTTGCGGTGATTGTCGAACGAGATGAAGAACGTGAGCGAGTCGTGCGCCGACGGCTCAATGCGGCTCACATACGTCCCAGCCGGCACGCCGGGGAATCGCCCGGTGAGCTCGTCCCATTTGCCGCCGTCGTTCCAGCTCATCCACACTTTTCCGTCATCCGTACCCGCGTACAGGATGCCGGGCCGGATCGGCGACTCGTTAAGCGACACGATCGTCGCGTAGGTCTCGGCGCCGGTCGCGTCGATCGTTATGCCGCCGGTCGTGCGCCGCGAGACGCGGATCTTCATCGTGTCCGCGACGCTCAAGTCGGGCGAGATCGGATACATCTCGTCGCCGCGCTTTGTGGACTTGAGCACACGATTCGCGCCGAAATAGAGCGTCGACGCGTTGTGCGGCGAGATGAAATACGGAGTGTTCCAGTTCCAGCGGAGATCCAGCGTCACCGAATCGGCACGCTGGCGGGTGCGCAAGTCGGCGATGCGGCGCCGCTGCGCTGCTGTCTCTGCTACCGTCGTATCCGGCCGCTCGATGAGCACGGAATCCTCGAACATATCGTAGCGTGGACGATACTGCGGCTTGACGAGCCCGACGCGCTCGCCTAACGTGAGGTTCAGGCGTCCGATGTTTCCTCCCTGCGACTCGGCGTATACGATATTCGGATCCGTCGGATCATTCTGCGTCACGAATCCGTCGCCACCGCCCGTCACGAACCACATCGCTCTGGTGACGGGTCCCTGTTTGCGACGGCTCGGTCCGCACCACGAGTTGTTGTCCTGCGCGCCGCCGCAGACGCGGTAGGGCACCGAGAAGTCGTAGCTGACGTTGTAGAATTGCCCGATCGGGATACTGGTCGGCGCGAAGTAGTTCCCGCCCTGATCGAAGGTGATCGCCACGCCGCCGTCGTTGCCGACGATCATGCGCTCTGGATCGACAGGGTCGATCCACATGCCGTGGTGATCGACGTGCACGCCGACGGTTGCGCTGAGCACCGTCTTGCCGCCGTCGTTTGAAACGCGCACTGGCGTCGATGACCAGTACACGCGATTGGGGTTCTTCGGGTGCACGCGCACCTGCGAGTAGTAGAAGGGGCGCGTGTTCTCGTTGTTCGTGCGTGTCCAGGTGGCGCCGCCGTCTTCCGAGCGATAGAGACCGGACCGCCGATCCTGCGCCGCTTTCTTCTCCTTGGAAGCGTTAGGCATCGTATCCGCTTCCACCATCGTGTACATCATCTTGGGGTTCGACGCCGCGATAGCGATGCTGATGCGCCCCTTCATCGTCTCGGGGAAGCCGCCCCCCTTCACCTCGCTCCAGGTCTTGCCGGCGTCGGCCGATTTCCATAGCGCCGAGCCCGGGCCGCCGGATTTGAGGAAGTAGGGACCGCGCACGCGCTCCCAACTCGACGCCCACACAATGTCCGGGTTGGACGGATCGAGCTGCACGTCGATGAAGCCTGCTTTGTCAGACACGAACTTCACGAGATTCCAGGTCGTCCCGCCGTCTTCGGTTTTGTACAGACCGCGCTCCGGATTGCTGTTCCAGATGGCGCCTAACGCGGCGACGTAAACGATATTCGGATTCGTCGGATGGATCGCGATGCGGCCGATTGTCTGCGTCTTCTCCAGCCCCATCATCTTCCACGTGAGGCCGCCGTCGGTGGATTTGTAGACGCCACCACCTGGAGAGATCGAATTGCGCGAGTTCGGCTCACCCGTGCCGGCCCAGACCTGCTGCGTATCGCTCGGCGCGATCGCGAGCATGCCCATTGAGACCACGCGTTGGTTGTCGAACAAAGGACGCCACGTCACACCGTTGTTCGTCGACTTCCAGAT
>CBQVAZ010000050.1:0-12512 GCA_967720205.1 uncultured Gemmatimonadaceae bacterium
CGCCAACAGCGGTACAGGCGCGGCAGGATACGCTACGTGCGGTCACGCGCGCCGCAGGAGAGGCGGCAGCCGCCGGAGATTCGATTGAAGCCGCGCGTCTCTGGGGACGCGCGGTGGAGCTCGTGCCTAACGATATGATGCTGCGGCGGCTATACGCCGAAGCACTGTCGTGGAGCGGCGATATCGACGGCGCGCTCGCGGTTTATAACGGGCTACTCGCAGAGACGCCGAACGCTCCCCCTCCTTCGCTGCTACGCGCTCGCGCCTCGCTAAAGGTGCGCGCCGGCAACAACAGCGGCGCGCTGTCGGATCTTGCAACCGCCGAGGCGACTGCACCCACCCCAGAAGGACAGGTCCTGCTGGGTGACCTGCATCGCTGGCTCGGCGATCGCAACGAGAGCCGCAGGGCGTACGACCGCGCGCTCGCGATGGATCGCATGGTCTCGGGTGCGTACGAAGGTCTCGCCGACCTGGGACGCACCGCTGTGCGAGACTTGCCTTGGGACATGGACGAAGGCACGACCTCCACGTGGTCTGCAATCGACGACAATACCGGGTTCCAGACCGGCGTTTTCCGCGTGCAGCACGGCACGCCGTTGGGTTTCGAGCGGCGCACCATCCTGCTGGCAGCTGCAGAGCTGCGCGAGGTCCAACGCGACGTGACGCAGGTGGTTGGGCCACGCGCCGTTGACGTTCGCGGCGGCGAGCTGGGAATCACCCACGTCATCGGGGATTTGCGCGGCTTGGCGCGCGTGGGCGCTACCTCATTCTCGAACGCGCGAGAACTCCTCACGTGGACCGGCGGGCTGGAGTGGCACCCCGGTTCGACGCTGTTGTCCGGATCGCTGTCCAGAGGACCCGCATTCGAGCCACTGCGCGCGAGCGCGACATTAGGGAACGACAGCGTGATGAGCGCAGTGACGGCTGCGACTACTTTCTCGTGGAAACTCGGAGAGCGTCTAGAACTCTGGACTCGAGGTGAGCTGCTCGACTTGAGCGATGATAACCGGCGCACCACGACGCAGATGGCGCTCCGCGCCGGCCTCGCATCGGACCTGTACCTGATCTACTCCGGCGGCTGGCTCGGTTTCAGCGATGCGACGACGCAGTACTGGTCGCCGCGCAGCTACATGTTGCAGGGAGTGGGACTGGAATACGTTCGCGTTTGGCGTGAAGGCGCCTATCTCAGCGCGCGGGCGCAGCCCGGCCTCGCCTGGTTCACGCAGGTTCTTCCGGCAGGTGGCGTGGAGCGCGGCCGTGCGATGCACTGGCAACTCGGCGGCGAGACGGGTTGGAGAAAACCACGCTGGGAAATCACGATCGCATCGGCCTTCGGTCGCGAACGTGAAGGCTCGTACCAAGCGACCACAGGACTTCTCAGGGCGAGGTATCGCTGGTGAACCCGCACCGGAGCAGGTATTGGCTCGCGCTGCTGATCGGTCTGGTCACCATGACAGCGGCGGTGATCTCCCTGGCCCAGCTCTTGGCCCGGGTCGAGGTCATCAGGGACGATTGGGCGCTGTTTATCGCAGTCAGCCTGCTGCTGATCTTTTTAATCCTGCTTGCGATCCGCTACTTCGTGCTGATGTGGCTGGGTTTCCTCCACCATATGGAGGAACAGACCGCAGCGGACTTGCCACACGACGCGATCCTGCCCCCCGTCACGATCATCGTGCCCGCCTACAATGAGGGCGCAGTGATCGAGGGTGCTATACGCAGCCTGCTCGAGGTGGACTACCCGGCAGCCGAGATCCTCATTGTGGACGATGGGTCCACGGACAACACGCGCGAGGTCGTGAGCCCGCTGGAAGGACGGTACGGCGACCTTACGGTGCGGCTCGTGGGGAAAGTGAACGGCGGGAAGGCGAGCGCTCTGAACGTTGGGATTGCACTCGCGCGGCACCAATTCGTGCTGTGCATGGACGCCGACTCGCGACTGGCAAAAGGCACGCTGCGCGCGGCAATGCGCCACTTCGAAGACGAGCGTGTTGGGGCCGTGGCCGGTAACGTGAAAGTGGTCAACCGCAACAACTTGTGGACACGCCTCCAAGCCTTGGAGTACATCGAGGGGCTGAATATGGCGCGCCGCGCACAGGGGTACATGCGGTCCGTTAACATCATTCCGGGACCGATTGGCGTGTTCCGACGGGATGTGCTGCACAAGCTTGGCGGATTCGATACCGACACCTTTGCCGAAGACGCCGATCTAACGCTCAAGGTCCTCACCGCCGGCTGGCACATCGTTTATGAGGAAGCGGCCCAGGCTTGGACCGAGGCGCCGGAGAAGCTGCTGGATCTCCTCAAGCAACGCTATCGCTGGACGCGTGGGATCCTGCAGGCGCTCCGCAAACGGAGCGATTCGCTCATGCTCCCGCGCCACGGGTTCGGACCTTGGATCTCGCTCAACCTCATGCTGTTCGAGGCCGTGATTTGGCCAACGGTCAACATTGTGGGGAACGGGCTTTTTGCGATTCTCGCACTGCGGGCTGGTTCGGGTGAGTACATCCTGTATTGGTGGACGTTGCTCACGCTGCTTGACGTCGTCGCGGCCGTATACACGATCGCCATGGAAGAAGAAGAGCTGCGTCTCGTGCCGTACGCGGTGATCTATCGATTCTTCTTCATCATTGTCATTGACGTCGCCAAAATGCTCGCGACCGTCGAGGAGTTGCTCGGCGTGCGGATGTCCTGGGGTAAGCTTGAACGCGTGGGCCGCATCTAACGCTACGGAGTTCCAATGAGTCTTAACACCCTCCTTGCGGTAATCATCCTCATCTCGTTTATCGTCACCGTTGTGCTCGCGGTCGGGAGCTACGCCGCGTACAAGATCCGTGAACGCCGCCGTCCTTCTCGTTGGCCGCAGGCGTCTAGTGACGAAGTGTACTTCGAGCGCTACGTGCATCAGCCAGCGCCGGTTCAGACAGCTCAACGAAAGGCGCACATCGCGTAGGTGTGGCAAAGCGAAGGCTGGTCACAAACTCGCGGCGGGCCCGCGTTAGGCAGCCGGCGGACGAACGCCGACACTTCGCGGACTGACGCGGAGAAGTCAAGTTAACAACCATTCAATTGATTGTAATTGTTGTTTTTGACCGCGCTTGTCCGCGAGTGTCCGCGGTGGAGTTGTTGATATTGGTGCGACCAAGTAACCCGCGCACCGCCGCGAATGGGTCTTTCGAGTCGGCGGCTACGCGCACGACGCTATCGACTGTTGCCCGCAGGCTTGTATTGAGCGCGGCGTATACCGAATCGAAGAGGGGCAGTCGGTTTCCGTACACGCGCCTCGCGAGCAGCGTCGCGTTGTTGAGACGCAAGCGTTGGCGCACCAGCTGCGCGACGGAATCTCCGCGCGTGCGCGTTAGGCTGTCGACTCGGTCCCTTGTCGCCCGCGCGTAGACGGAGTCATGCGCCATGACGCGGGCCACACTGTCCCCGGGATGCGCCTTGTATGCGCTGTCGAGTGAAGCGAGCAAACGCGCGATGTTCGTGGCGCGCGTCTGCTCACCCTGCCAACGCTGCTCGATCGTTGCGACGGCCGAGCTGTCGTCCCGCACGCGATACAACGCCTGCGATCCGCGCGACCCCACGAACGAGGCAAACGATTCGTTGAAGTCGACGGCACCCTTCACGAAGATCTTGTTGTGCGTCAGCTCGTGAATGACCGTGTTTACGAGCGAAATCGAGTCCTGGCGCAGTGTTGTCGAGAGGAGCGGATCATCGAACCAGCCGAGCGTCGAAAACGCCGAGGCGGGGCGCACATCGGTGTCATATCCCCTCGTTTCAAACTTGCCCTGCGCGGCACGCGCGTCGCCGAAATCGAAATACCCTTTGTACGGCACCCAACCAACGACCGGGAACCACCAGCGGTGCAGCGCGAGCGTATCGCGCCGTGCCGCCGACAGCAGCAGGACGAGCGTGTCGCGATCGACGCGGCTGTATTGCGTAAAGGCCTCGCCGGCCGGGAGGCCCAATGAATCCACGGCAAAGCGGCGCGCCTCGAGGACGAGCCGCAATTTCGCCAACTCGTTAGGCGGTGCCTTCTGCTCGGCGATGACCTCTTCGATCGGCGTGCGACGCCAGAGGATCTTCGCCTCTTCCCACGTCGCGCGCGCGATGTAGCGCGGCCACGGAAAGAAGAAAAGCGACACCTTCACAAGCCCCCACAGCACGATTAGCGCGAGGACAATGCGACCTTTTTTCGTCTTGGGAAACTTGAGCGCTTTCACCTGAGGTGCGTGAACGGATGTGTGTGTGCGACAGCAAACTCAAGTGATAGCGTCAGCACGTAGCGAGGCGTATCTTGAGCCGAGTATGTCGTTCGCGCATCTACACTGTCACTCGGAGTTCTCCCTTCTCGACGGCGCCAATCGACTGGATGATCTGATCGCGCGAGCGCGCGACTTCGAGCAGCCGGCGCTCGCGATCACCGATCATGGAAACCTGTTCGCCGCCTGGGAGTTCCAGGAAAAAGCCAAGCGTGCTGGGCTCAAGCCGATCATCGGAATGGAGGCGTACGTCGCCCCCGGCGATCGTCGCGTGCGCAGCCGCGTCTCGGCGTCCGCGAAGCCGTACTACCACCTCGTCGTACTCGCGCGCGACAACGTCGGCTATCGCAACCTCGTCAAGCTATCCTCGTTAGGCTACACCGAAGGGTTCTATACGCGGCCGCGCATCGATCGCGAGCTGCTCGAGCAGTACGGCGAGGGCCTCATCATCTCCTCGGCCTGCATGGCGGGCGAGATCGCGCAGCACCTGCTCGCCGGCGACACGGCCGGTGCGACCGCGGTCGCGACCTGGTACGCCGAGCGATTCCCCGGCCGCTACTATCTCGAAGTCCAAGCGCATCAAAGTGAAGGCCAGGCACTGCTCAATGACCGCATCTTCGCCCTGGCCGAGCGGACGAACCTGCCAGTTGTGGCGACGAACGATTCGCACTTCCTCACGCCTGCCGCGCACGACGCGCATGACGTCTTGCTGTGCATTGGTCTCGGGAAAGATCGCTCAGATCCTGACCGCATGCGCTACGACCGCGGTCTGTATTTCAAGAACGCCGGCGAGATCGCGGCCTTTTTCCCCGGACGCCCGGACGTTCTCGAAAACACGCTCAAGATCGCTGACGAATGCCACATCGAGCTGTCCAAGCAGTTTTGCGTCCCGTCCTTCCCGCTGCCAAGCGGTGTCGCATCGGAGAATGAGTTCCTCGTTAGGCTCGCCAACGACGGCGCGCGCGAGCGCTACGGCGATCAGCTGCCGTCCGCGGTTCGCGACCGGCTGGACTACGAGCTCGGCGTCATCACGAAGACGGGATACGCCGGCTATTTCCTGATCGTCGCCGACTTCATCAAGGCCGCGCGGGACCGCGGAATCCCGGTCGGCCCTGGCCGCGGCTCGTCTGCCGGGTCGCTCGTGGCGTATTCGCTCCGCATCACGGACCTGGATCCGCTCGAGTACGACCTGCTGTTCGAGCGCTTCCTCAATCCGGAACGCGTGTCGATGCCGGACATCGACGTGGACTTCTGCTTCGAGCGGCGCGGCGAAGTGATCGACTATGTTCGCGACAAGTACGGCAAGAGCGCCGTCGGTCAGATCGTGACGTTCGGAACGCTCAAGTCGCGCGCTGCCATCAAAGACGTCGGACGCGTGCTTGGATTCACCCCAGCCGAAACGGACGCCCTCGCCAAGCTCATCCCGAATCAGCCGAACTACAGCCTAACGGTAAAAGAAGCCGTCGTTCAAGTGCCCGACGTGAAGCGGCTCTACCGCGACGATGAGCGCTACCGCCAGTTGCTGGACTACGCCATCGCGCTCGAGGGTTTGTCGCGTCACACCGGTGTGCACGCCGCCGGCGTCGTCATCGCGCCAGGACCGCTGGACGAATACGTGCCGATCTGCACCCAGGCGACGAAGGGCGCGGGCGTCGGCAGCGCGAGCGGCGACGAAGAGGTCGTCGTCGTCACGCAATACGACATGAACGCGCTCGAAAAGGCCGGAATGCTCAAGATCGACTTCCTCGGCCTAACGACTCTCACCGTCATACACGACACACTCGTGGCGATCGCGGCACGCGGGCGCGAGGTCCCCGACTTCAAGCGGATGGAGTACGACGACGACGCGACGTACCACATGCTGCGCACAGGTCGCACCGTCGGTGTCTTTCAGTTCGAATCTCCGCTCGCCACGGATCTATTGCGCGGCATGCGCGCCGATCGCTTCGACGATCTCGTAGTCTCCAACGCGCTCATGCGTCCCGGTCCGCTCGACGCCGGGATGCACAAGGTCTACATGCGCCGCAAGCGCGGCGAAGAACCGGTCGCCTATCTACTTCCGGAGTTGCAGCCGATTCTGGAGCCGACGTTCGGCGTCATCACGTATCAAGAGCAGGTGATGCGGGTCGCGCAGGTGCTCGCCGGTATTTCGTTAGGCGAAGCCGACGTGCTCCGCAAAGCGGTCGGAAAGAAGGACGCCGAGTTGATCAAGCAGGAACTGGACAAATTCATCCAGAAGGCGGTCGCGCGTGGCTACAACGCACGCACGATCGAGGAGATCGCCGCTCAGCTGGAGACGTTCGGCCGCTACGGATTCCCCAAGGCACACTCCGTCGCATACTCGGTGCTCTCGTATCAGACGGCGTATCTCAAGTGTCATTACCCGGCCGAATTCATGGCCGCGATGCTCTCCTCGTCGATCGGTAACACCGACAACGTGGTGAAGTACATCAACGAGGGGCGCGAGCTCGACCTCGAAATCCAGCCGCCTGACGTGAACGAGTCGGGGTACAAGTTCACCGTAGTTGGGGACAAGCGAGTGCGTTTTGGGTTAGGGGCAATTCGCAATGTCGGACGTTCAGCAATCGACTCAATTCTGGCGGCCCGCGCCGAACAACCCTTCGCCTCGCTTTTTGACGTATGCGAGCGCGTGGATCTGCGCTTATGCAACAAGCGCGTCTTCGAAGCATTGATCCACTCAGGCGCTCTGGATGCGTTAGGCGGCCATCGCGCGCAGTACGCCGCAGCGCTCGATACCGCGCTGCACGAAGCGTCGCTCAAACAAGCCGAGCGCGAGAGCGGACAGGGGTCGCTCTTCGGTGATGTGTCACGCGACGCGGCCGGCGACACTTCGGCCCCTGCTCTCGCCGGGCTGCCTAACGTGCCGCCCTACACCGAGCCCGAACGCCTCGCGCGCGAAAAAGAGATCCTCGGCTTCTACACGAGCGGGCACCCGCTGCAACCGTTCAGCGCCGAGTGCGCACTCTTCGCGACGCACACAGTCTCACAGCTGGGGACATGGACTGAGGGTCCCATCAGCCTCGGAGTTGTCGTCACGGCGATCAAACGGCAAATAAGCAAGAGCTCCGGCGCCGAGTTCGCCCGGTTGACAGTTGAAGATTTCTCGGGATCTTCGGAAGTACTGCTTTTTGCGGATCGTTGGGCTGCCTTGGCCGACAAGGTCCGCACGGATGTCCCGGTCCTTCTTACGGGCGGATACTCCCGTCGCGACCGGGGGATGGACAACGCAACGTTCATAGTGGAGTCGATCCAGCGCTTCGAAGAGCTGCGCCTGGACGGCAAGGTTAAGGTTGCAATCGAATTGAGTGCCGGTAGCGGAGTGGATGGGCGGGTAGCGACGACGAATGCACCAGCGGTCTCAGCATTACACGCCACCCTCATGCGCGATATCCGTCAGGTCATAGATGCACACCCCGGATCGGCAGCGATCGAAGTTCGCTGGTCCGATGCCGCAGAAGGTTCGACGGATCCGGTGCCCGTCCGCTTCCGATCGCGCTCGTTGAGCATGGCGGCGACACCCGCGGCATTACACGATCTGCGCGCCTTGCTCGGCGACAAGCAGGTCAAGCTCGAGCGCTCCAACGGCGGTGCTGGTAGCAGCAATGGCGGGGGGGGCCGATAGCGCGTGGCGAGTACTCCGACCCTCGACTTCGAGAAGCCGCTTCAAGAGCTCGAAAAGCAGATCGACGAGCTAAAGAAGCTGGCAGGTGGTCAGCAGATATCGGTCGAAGACGAGATTGGCCCGCTTGCCAAGAAGCTCGATGACCTCCGCAAGCAGGTCTATCGCAACCTAACGCCGCTTCAGCGGCTGCAGGTCGCGCGCAGCGGCAAGCGCCCGTTCACGATGGATTACATCCGCCTCTGCTTCACTGACTTCGTCGAGCTGCACGGCGATCGATTGTTCAGGGAAGACGCGGCGATCATCGGAGGTTGGGCTCGGCTCGACGGTGAGACCGTGATGGTGATCGGGCATCAGCGCGGCCGCGATACGAAGGAGAACCTGCGGCGCAACTTCGGGATGCCGCATCCGGAGGGATATCGCAAGGCGCTGCGTCTGATGAAGCTGGCGGAGAAGTTCCACGTGCCTGTGTTCACGTTCATCGATACGCCGGGCGCGTGGGCCGGACTTGGCGCAGAGGAACGTGGCCAGGCGGAAGCGATCGCGCGGAACTTGTTCGAGATGAGCCGTCTCGAGGTGCCGATAATCGCGACAGTGATCGGCGAGGGCGGCTCCGGCGGAGCGCTCGCGTTAGGCGTGGCCGATCGCGTGCTCATGCTCGAGAACGCCGTCTACTCGGTGATCACGGTAGAAGGATGCGCGGCGATTCTCTGGAAGGACGGCAAGAGTCCGGAGATGCGCGAAAAGGCGGCAGGGGCACTACGCATCACCGCGCAGGACCTGATCGAGCTCCGAGTCATCGACGAGATCGTGCCAGAGCCGATCGGCGGCGCGCACGCGAGCTATGAGGAATCTGCCAAGAACCTGCAGGAAGCGCTGGTTAGGCACTACGAGGAGCTTCGCAAGCTCAAGCCTGAGCGGCTCATCCGCCGCCGTCGCGAGAAGTTCCTCAAAATGGGCCAGGTCGTCGATCGCGGCTAAGGCAGGTGAGCGGCAGAAAAACGGCAGAAAAGCGGCAGCGCGGACCAACGCGGACAACAGCTTGGACTAACGCCGAGACAGCCTTTTGCAGTTAACAAATCGCTCGGTCCGCGTTTGTCTTGCCTGTGTCCGCGTTCGTCCGCGCTCCCGCTTTTGAAGGGACGCGGACCTGCGACGCTCCCGGTCTGGGCGCTCCGCCCCTAGACTTGGGACCATGGTGATCGAAGTAGCCTTCAAAGGCAATCGGAAGGAGTTCTTTTTGTGGGAGGCCGAGGAGGCTCCCGCGGTCAAGGCGCCTATCATAGTTGACGCGGATCGCGGTGAAGACCTGGGGCACGTACACGCCATTGGGGATCTGGCGACGCTGCGGGCCAAAGGCACGTCGCATGGCCCAGGAACGGAGCCGGTCACGCAAAAGGCCAAGCGCCTCGCCAGCGACGATGACGTCATTCGGCTCCAGCAGGTCCGCGTCCAGGACGAAGATGCCCGGCGCAAGGCGATGGAGCGCGTGCGGGCCAATAACCTCGTCATGAAGCTGTCCGACGCCGAGTGGCGTTGGGACCGTCGCAAACTCACGATCTACTTCACCGCAGAAAAGCGCGTCGACTTTCGGAACTTGGTGCGCGAGCTGGCCGCGATGTTCCGCACGCGCATCGAGCTCAAGCAGATCGGTGTCCGCGATGAAGCGAAGCGGCTGAGCGGCGTCGGTCGCTGTGGCCGCGAGTATTGCTCCGCCTCATGGCTCCCTGAGCTCAGGCCGGTCAACCTCGGCGTCGCGAAGGATCAGCGGCTCTCGCTCAACCCGTCTCAGATTTCCGGCGCGTGCGGGCGGCTGATGTGCTGTCTGCGCTACGAGCACGACTTTTACGTGCAGCAGCGCAAGCGCTTCCCGAAAGAGAGTCGCATCATCGTGACGTCGAAGGGCGAAGAGAAGGTCGTCGCCAACGACATCTTCCGAGAGCGCGTGACGTTGCGCAACAGCGAGGGCGAAACGCGCGTACTCGCGTTAGGCGATCTTCGCCGAGAGCTCGGCACGGCGGGCGGGGCCGCGGTGCTGGACACTACTGAAGAGGAAGCACCTGGCGTTGCGGCGGCCGGTGAGGTCATCGACGAAGAGCTCATCCAGTTGCAGGACACGTCGGAGCGACCGGCATTTCGCTTTCCATGGGAGCAGGCTGCAGATCGCGCGCCGAGTGAAAGCAGCCGCGCGCTGCCGATCGCCTCGCACGACGATATCGGCTCCGAAGCCGCCGACGCGGACGTGCTGGACTCGCCTAACGCGGGAGCGGAGGCAGACGCGCAGCAGCGGCGCAACCGACGCCGGCGCGGTCGTCGAGGCGGCAGGCGTCATCCGCGAGAGGATCGTGGAGCATCGCCGAACGGGCACCAGACGAATGACGATCCGGCGAACGGTGGTGGCAACAGCGGCGGAGCGCCTACTGCGTGAGCCGGTTCTACCTAACGACAGCGATCGACTACGCGAACGGCGATCCACACATCGGCCATGCGATCGAGAAGATCGGCGCCGATGTCATCGCGCGATATCAGCGCCTGGCCGGTCACGACGTCCACTTCCTCATGGGGATGGACGAGCACGGGCAGAAAGTAGCGCAGGCTGCCGCCGCGCGCGGCATCGAGCCGCAAGCGTTCGTCGATGAAATAGCCGCCCGCTTCGAAGCCGCGTGGGGCCGGCTCGGCATCTCGTACGATCGCTTCATGCGAACGACCGAGAGCGGGCACAAGAAGGGCGTGCACGCGCTCATTCGCGCCATTCACGAGCGCAACCCCGATGACTTCTACGAGAAGGCGTACGAAGGCTGGTACTGCGTCGGCTGCGAGCTCTTCAAGCGCGAGAACGAGATCGTGGACGGCAAATGCATCCTGCATCCCACGCGCACACTCGAGTGGACCACGGAGCGCAACTGGTTCTTCCGCCTAACGAAGTACCAATCGTTCTTGCAGCGTCTCCTCGCCGAACGGCCGGATTTCCTGCGACCAGAAAGCCGGCGCAACGAGATCCTTGGTCTGCTGGCTCAGGGACTCGAGGACATCTCAATCACGCGCTCCAAGCTGACCTGGGCGATCCCGTTCCCCATTCGCGGCACGGACGGCGACCAGCAAGGAACGTGGGTCTGGTTCGACGCGCTGCCTAACTACTTGACGGCAACCGGCTATCCGGAAGGCGACTACGAAAAACGCTGGCCGGCCCAACTACACATCGTCGGCAAGGACATCACGCGACTGCACTGCGTCGTGTGGCCCGCGATGCTCGAGTCGGCGGGAGTCGCGCTACCGGAGCATGTGTGGGGGCATGGATTCGTCTCCTTCGGTGGCGAGCGCTTGAGCAAGTCGGCCGGTGTGCGCGTCGAGCTCGACGACGCCATCGCGCGCTTCGGGGCAGACGCGCTGCGCTATTTCCTGATGCGAGAAGTGCCGTTCGATGCAGATGGCAGCTTCACCTGGGAGCGGTTCGAGGAGCGTTATAACGCAGACCTCGCGAACGCGTGGGGAAACCTGGCCAGCCGCACGATCGCGATGGTCGAGCGCTACTTTGACGGCGTCGTGCCTGCAGCGGCTGCGACGTCGCTTGACGAAGGGGACCGTTCACGCATCGAAGCCTATCATGACGCGGTCAGCGGCAAGCGTGGCTACTTGCTGCACGAAGGACTGCAGCACGTGTGGCAGAGCGTCGCGGCGGGAAACGAGTACGTCGATCGTCAGGCACCGTGGAAACTGGCGAAGGACCCCGCGCTCCGCAGCGAGCTGGAGACGACGCTCGGCGCGCTCGTTAGGCATCTGGCGCGCCAGTGTGTGCTGCTCGCGCCGTATGTCCCCGTGAAAGCCGCGCGGCTCTGGCAGCAGCTGGGCGGACCAGGCGACGTGCACGGGCAACGCTTCGCCTCACTCGCAACCCTCGACGCCAAAGGTTGGCACGTGACGAAGGGCGAGCCCCTCTTCCCGAAGGACGCCGTCGCTCCGTCTGTTTAGTCAGAAAAGCCAAACTGGCGCTTGACGCGCTAGCGCGGATCCCCGACGTTCGAGGCCTCAACACACGAGGCAACAATGGCCAACAAGAACAGCGTATTCACGGCCCTCGCCCTGCTCGCGCTCCTGGGCTGCGCGCCTCAAAGCAACGACAAAGCAACCGCTGATAGCGCTGCGCTCGCGGTGGCGGATCCAGCAGTCGTGCGTCAGGCAATCGATGCAGCCAATGCGAAGGGCGCTGATGCGCTCAACAAGGGCGACACCGAAGCCTTTATTGCGCTCTATTCCCCGGATGCCATCGTCATGATGCCTAACGCACCTGCGTGGCGTGGCACGGACGCGATCCGCACCGGTTTTCAAGGAATGATGACGCAATACACGCCGTCGGGTGTCGCGTTCACGACTGACGACGTGCAAATCGCAGGCGATGTGGCGGTTGAGACTGGCCACTTTGCGATGACGCTCACGCCAAAGACCGGGAAGACGAAGCCGATGAGCGACAAGGGCAAGTACATCGTGGTATGGCAGAAGCAGGCCGACGGCGCATGGAAGATCGTGCGCGATATCAGCAACTCGGATCTTCCACCTGCTGGCTAGTCAGGCGGCCCCACTTCAGCGCGAATGCACAGCGCGCCAGGCATCTC
>CBQVAZ010000051.1:0-12329 GCA_967720205.1 uncultured Gemmatimonadaceae bacterium
TTCAAGAACCGCGAGGATGTCAATCGCGGCATCGTCAGTGCCCGCCTTCAGGCCGAGCTCTGGAACACCGAGAAGCAGTCGCTGCGCCTCTCCGTCACCGGCGGCGCCGATGTGTTCACGCAAAAAAACAAAGTGGTCGCTCCCCCTGGGCTCTACGCCTTGGAGGGTGTGGCGCTTCCGGGAAGCTCCGTACTCTCGTACGCGCAGAACAGCAGCAGGAACCTCAACACGTACCTCGTCCACGACTATCACCTCCCCCGCGGCGGCCTCGCTACCGGCCAGATCGGGATGCAGGTCGGGGCGGTGGACTTCGACGCGAACTACACGCTGACGCAGGGCCTCATCGGAGGCCTCACCAACATCGACCGCGGACTGGCCGTCAGGGTAGAGCAGAACAGGCAGCGCGTCCGCGACCAGGGATACTTCGCGCAGGAGGAACTCCTCCTGTTCGGAGAGCGGCTGCTGCTCACCGGCGGCATCCGCGCTGACCGCGGCACAAACAACTCGGAACCGACCAAACTTTTCTTCTATCCCAAGGCGTCGGTCTCGTACCGCATGCCGAACCTGAACAGGCAAGTCAGTGAACTCAAGCTGCGCTTTGCCATCGGCCAGTCGGGCAATCAGCCGCAGTATGGGCAAAAGTTTACTGAACTGACCGCCACCAACATCGGAGGCCAGGTACCCACCTCGCAGATCGCTGGCGCTGCGGCGGCGCCGGACCTGCGTCCCGAGCGCCAGCGTGAGATCGAAACCGGCTTCGATGCCACGATGTTGAAGGACCGCCTGAACATCGAGGCGACCGTATACGAGAAGTCGATCAGCGATCTGCTCCAACGTCGAACGCTGGCGCCCGGCACAGGGTTTACAACGTTGATCTTCAACGGCGGCAATCTGCGCACGCGAGGTGTGGAGCTCGCCGCGAGCGTTGTCGCCATCGAAGGGCGCACCTTGAATTGGAGGACGCGGGCCTCGATCTCGGGGAGCCGCTGCAAAATCACGGCGCTGCCAGTGCCCGCCTACGCTTCAACGGCCTTCCTCAACGGGAACACCTTCGGGCGGATTTTCACCGAAGTCGGTAAGTCTTGCACGCAGATCACGGGCAATGACACCCTCGCGAATGGCAGCACAGTAGGGAACGTGCCAATCGACGACGCCAATCCGGACTACAACTGGAGCTGGAGCCACGATATCGGCTACAAGAACTTCCACCTCAACGGTCTTCTCGACGGTCAGAAGGGCGGCGCGATCATCAACGTGACGCAACTCCTCTACGACCTCACCGGCATCAGCCCTGATCAGTTGAAGGCAAGGAAAAAGGGCGAGCTCACTGGCGCCCAGCGGGCTGCGACGTTCACGAGGACTGCCCGCACGTACATCCAGGACATCAGCTACGTGAAGCTGAGAGAGGTCACGCTCTCGTACGACGTTCCGCGCTCACTACTGCAGCGCATGTTCTCTCGCAGCAATTCCGCAAGCTTGAGTCTTAGCGGCAGGAATCTGCTGGTCTTCACAGACTACCAGTCGACGGGCGATCCGGAAGTAAACCAGGTTTCGCGGTCCGCGGCCGGTGGCGCGCCTTGGGACCTGTGGGCGTATCCGCCGAGCCGCACGTTCTGGCTCAGCGTAAACATCGGATTCTAACCGCCAGCGAGAGGATCAATACCCATGACTTCAGCAACCTGCAGCACTTGGGGTCGCGCGATCTCGCTGGCTAGCCTCGTGGTCGCCGTTGCGTGCGAACCTGTGGATGCACCCGACCAGAACGCGCAGGCACTCAGCGACCTAACGGGAAGCCCATCCGTGAGCGCGGTGGCCACCGCCACGCAAGGTCTGATTCGAGGGCTGCGCGGAACCCTAACGACCCAGCTCTACAGCCGACTTGGTCGAGAGGGCTACAACCTCGATCCGGGCAATCCGCAGAACTTTCCGGCCTACTATACGACCCTCGCCGATCTCGCTCCGTGGGCTGGTCCCTACGCGACGATCAAGCTGGCCAATCTGGTGGTGACGCCACTCGATAGGGTGACCGGGCTGTCGGCTCCGCAGCGGGAATCCATCCGTGGCTTCGCTAAGACGATCAAGGCAATCCAGTTGCTGATCGTCATTCGGGGTACAGACGTCGGCGGCGCGCTGCTTGATGCGGCTGCCAACTCGACCGACCCTCCAGCCCCAATTGCTTCGAAGGCGGAGGTTTACGCCGAGATCTTCAAACTCCTCGATGAAGCGCAGACGCATCTCAACGCTGGTGGCAGCAGCTTTCCGTTTCTCCTCGGATCGGGGTTCGCTGGCTTTGATACGCCAACGAAGTTCCTAACGGTGAACAGGGCGATCCGTGCGCGCGCCAACATCGATCTCAAGAACTGGAGCGCGGCGCTCGTCGATCTCGGCGGGTCGTTCCTCAGCACGTCCGCGCCTTTGTCCAATGGTGTGTACCACACCTACAGCCTCGTCTCGGGTGATGTGACCAACAACCTCTATGAGGGAGTGCCGCGTCTCTACTTCGTACACCCGCGGATCCAGGCCAATGCCCAAAAGAAAGCGGATGGAACGCCGGACAATCGCGTGGCAGGGAAGGTGAAGGCTATTCCTCCGTTCGCGCGCTTTGGTCTCACAAACGTTTCGGCCACGTGGACGAACTATCCGAGCCAGACCGCAAGCATTCCGTTCCTCCGTAACGAGGAGCTCATCCTGCTGCGCGCCGAGGCGAATCTTGGCAACGGCAATACTGCAGCCGCGCTCGTCGACATCAACTTCATTCGCGTGAATTCCGGAGGGCTGCCGCCACTCACGCTGCCCTACACTCCGGCACCGGGCGCACCCCCGACGCTGCTCGACGAGCTGCTGTACAACAAGACGTACTCTCTTATGTGGGAGGAAGGCTCCTCCTCCTGGCTCGACGCTCGCCGCTACGGTAAGCTGGCGCAGCTGCCGCACGACTTGCCGGGGCACGTCGTCTTCCCGTATCTGCGCATCGCGGATCTGGAGTGCGACGCCCGCAATCCCAAGCCCGCCGGGTGCACGACGCCGGCAGGACTCTGAGCAAGCGCGAGCGACGGCCGGCTGCTTGGAACATCGACCGGCCCCCTGCCGATAGCCAGGGGGCCGGTTTTGCAACGAGCCTAACGCGTTCGAGCTGCGTTACGTGGCGACCGGGCGCGTCGTGAGCGCATGGTCAATCGAGAGGGCGCCGCTGCCTCGAATCATCACGATCAACGCCAGCGTGACCGCCAGTATATGGAACTCGAAGCCTTCGCCACGCAGCTCGCCGTTCCAGTTCATGAAGAACCCCATGACCCAGTGCTGCGTGATGACGGCAACGATCATGTCCAGCGCGACCGCGAACGCAGCGACACGTCCGAGGAAGCCGACGATGAGCGCGAGACCGCCGACGAACTCCGTGACGATCGCGAGCCATCCGAGAAACGCGGGAATGCCCAGCGACGCATAAGCGCCTAACGCGCCGTCGATCCCCGGCCCTCCAAACCAGCCCAGCATCTTCTGCGCGCCATGCGGTAAGATCACGATGCCGAGCGCGAGACGCGCGAGCATCGGAATACGATCGTCACTGGTCTGCATGAGCGAGCGCAACATCGAGCTCTTCCCTTCCTCGGCGATCGCGTGGAGCATGAGGCTAGAAGGCAGGGACTCGCAAGGCAAGCTCCTATAGCTGCATGCTGCGGCGAGGCTTATCGTACGCGCCCCGACCTCTCCACTTCTCTCGCGCACATGCATCGCCGCTTCCTCCTTACCGCCGTCTGTGCGATTTCTCCGGCACTGGCAGCTGCCCAGCGCACACCGGCGCGACAGACGCCTACTCGCCCCGCAGCGCAGCAACCCGCAGACGACAGCGCGGCATTCGCCCGCCAGCTCAAGGCGCTCCGCTGGCGCAATGTCGGACCGTATCGCGGTGGCCGCGTGGGTGCCGTCACCGGCGACCCGACCAAGCCGTTGGTTTTCTACTTCGGGTCCGTGAACGGCGGTGTTTGGAAGACGACAAACGCCGGTCAGTCCTGGAGCAACATCACGGATTACAAGAGCGACATCTCGTCCGTCGGCGCCATCGCCATCGCGCCGTCCGATCCTAACGTCATCTACGTCGGTACGGGGGAGAAGGACCTGCGCGAGGACCTCACGTACGGCACAGGCGTGTATCGCTCCACCGATGGCGGGCAGTCGTGGGTTTCGTTAGGCCTGCGTGATACGCATCAAATCGCCGACATTCAGATCGATCCGCGCAACGCCGATCGCCTATACATCGCCGCGATGGGGCACGCATTCGGGCCTAACGCGGAGCGCGGCGTCTTCCGCACGAGCGACGGGGGCAAGTCCTGGCAGAAGGTGCTCTTCGTCGACGACAGCACCGGCGCGATCGACCTCGCCATGGATCCCACGAACCCGCGCATCCTCTTCGCGGCCATGTGGAAGTTCCAGCGCACGCCGTGGAGCATGCAGTCCGGCGGCGGCAAGAGCGGGATCTGGCGCAGCACCGATGGCGGCGATACGTGGCAGAATATCTCGCACAACAGCGGCCTGCCAACCGTGCCGCTGGGCCGCATCGGCCTCGACATCTCGCGCACGAGCCCACGCCGCATCTACGCCAGCGTCGAAGCCAAGGACACGTTAGGCGGGATCTTCCGGTCCGACGACGGCGGCGACAACTGGGAGCACGTGAACGGCGACCAGAAGTTCAACGTGCGCATGTGGTATTACTCCTCGATCACCGCGGATCCAACGGACGAAAACAGCGTCTACGTCATGAATCTCACCGTCTGGCACTCGGTCGACGGCGGCAAGTCGTTCTCACGTGTGCGCGTCCCGCACGGCGATACACACCAGATGTGGGTCGATCCGAAAGACGGCAGGCGCATGATCAACGGCAACGACGGCGGTGGGACGGTGAGTCTCGATGGTGGCGAAACATGGTCCAGCATCTACAACCAGCCCACGTCGCAGTTCTATCACGTCATTACTGACAATCAGTGGCCGTATCGCATCTACGGCGCGCAGCAGGACAACTCGACAGTCTCGATCGCGAGCCGCTCTGACAACGGTTCCATCGAGGAGAGCGATTGGTGGCCGGTGGCCGGCTGCGAGAACGCGCACATCGCCGTGGACCCACGCGACCCTAACGTGACTTACGGCGGCTGCTACATGGGCGCGATGAATCGCTACGACAAGCGCACCGGCAACAGCAAAGACATCTCCGTCACGCTGCGCAATTACGATGGCTGGGGCGCCGGCAACGTGCCCGAGCGTTTTCAATGGACGTTCCCGATCCTCATCTCGCCGCACGATCCCACGGCGTTGTATGCCGCGTCGCAGCACGTCTGGCGCTCGCGCGACGAGGGTCAAAGCTGGGAGCGCATCTCACCAGACCTCACGGTCCGTGACACATCCACGTTAGGCAGAACCGGCGGCATGAACGGCGAGATGACAGGCGCCGAGTGGTACGCCACGATTTACGCGTTCATCGAATCGCCGATCAAGCGCGGCGTGCTCTGGGCAGGATCGGACGATGGCTTGATCCACGTCTCGCAGGACGACGGCAAAACGTGGCAGAACGTGACGCCGCCTAACTTTGGTAAATTCACCCGCGTGGCGCACATCGACGCGGGACAGCACGACCCCGCCGTCGCGTACGTCGCGGCCAATCGATACCAACAGGACGACTTCGCGCCCTACCTTTGGAAGACGAAGGACTACGGCAAGACGTGGACGCGCATCAACGATGGCATTCCCGTTGGTGCGTACACGCGCTCGCTGCGCGAGGACGTCGTCAAGCGCGGGCTGCTCTTTGCCGGGACGGAAACCGGCGTCTACGTCTCCTTCGACGACGGTGCGCGCTGGCGGCCGCTGCAACTCAATCTTCCGCGCGTGAGCGTGCGCGATCTGGCCGTGAAAGACAACGATCTCGTCGCCGCTACCCACGGCCGTTCATTTTGGGTGCTGGACGACATCAACGTGTTGCGCGTGCTTGCCGACTCGGTGACAAGTCGCTCGGCATACCTCTTCAAGCCTAACAAAGCGATACGCTTCGCCGGCGGTGGGTCCGCTACGACGCGCTCGGGCGAGAACCCACCGTGCTGCGCGACAATCGACTACTACTTCCGCGACAAGCCAACCGGCTCGGTGAGCCTGCAGGTGCTGGACGGCAAAGGCACTGTCGTGCAGACCTTTACGTCGGAGGAAAAGCCTGCGGCGGACTCCAACCGGACGACGCCGCCAGCTCCCGACGTGGACAGCGCCGCGTTCTATCCCGCCGATTCCATCATGCACGCACGACAGGGCGCGAACCGTTTTGTTTGGAATCTGCGCTATCCGTCGGCAACGCGCATCAAGAACATGGTGATCGACGAAGGCTACACACGAGGCCCCGTCGCGCCGCCGGGAGAGTACCGCGTTAGGCTCATCGCCGGACGCGACACTTTGTCGCAGCCGCTCACCGTCGTCCCCGATCCCCGGCTCAAGATCAGCGACGCTGACTACAGGGCGCAGTTCACGTTGGCGGCGAGCGTCGTCGAGCGGATCACGGAGATCTCGGAAACGGTGAACCGCATCGAGGACTTTCAAGGGCAGGTTGACGTTAGGGTCGGCCACGCCAAGGACCAGCCATTCGCGTCACGCGTGAAGGACGCTGCCAAACCGGTCCGCGAGAAGCTCGAGGGTGTGCGCAAAGAAATCGCCGAAGTGTACTCGCACACCGACCAGATCACGCTGCATTATCCAGTGAAGCTGTACAACTGGTTTATTACGTTGAATTCGCAGGTGCAGGACGGCGACGGCGCGCCGGCCAAGCAGCACAACGCGATCTATACCGATCTCAACACCAAGCTGGGCGTGCAGCTTCAAACGTTGCAGAAAATCGAGAGCGAAGACATCGCTGCGTTCAATCGTTTGTTGCAGGAATTGCAGATTCCCGCCGTATACGTTCCGCCAAAAAAGAAAGTCGCGACTGCGACGTAGCCCGACGCCCCATCCCCGAAGCCCCGCTCCCCGAACCCCGAGCCTCCCGATTACAAAAGCACTGATACTCGCCCGCGGCTTAGGCACCCGGATGCAACGCGGGGACCTCACTGCCGCGCTCACAGGTGGCCAGGTACGCGCGGCGGACACGGGCAGCAAGGCGATGATGCCGATCGCCTTCGGCCGTCCCTTTCTCGATTGGGTCCTCAGCGCGCTCGCCGACGCCGGCGTGCGTGACATCTGTCTTGTCATCGCCCCCGAGCATAACGAGATCCGCAATTACTACTCTCGGCTCACGCTCACTCGCGTGCGGGTGAGCTTTGCGATACAGCTCGAGGCTCTTGGGACGGCAGACGCAATCCTCGCGGCCGAAGAGTTCACCGACAGCGATGCCACCGTCGTGCTGAACAGCGACAACTATTATCCCGCCGAAGCGTTGCGCGCGCTCATCGCGTTAGGTGCGCCGGCGCTGGTGGCTTTCGAGCGCGAGGCGCTGCTGGCGCATAGCAACATCGACGCCGATCGCATCGCTCGTTTCGCGCTGCTCGATATCGACCAACGCGGCGTGCTGCGACGCATCATCGAGAAGCCGGACGCGTCAACGATGGCGACGTGGCCCGGGCAGTACGTGAGCATGAATCTGTGGTCATTCCCACCGAGCTTCCTCGCTGCCTGCCGCAGCGTCCAACCATCGGCGCGCGGGGAATTGGAGCTTCCTGCCGCCGTGCAATACGCCATCGACGAGATGGGCCTCGAGTTCCGCACCGCGCCGATGAACGGACCGGGGGCCGGCGTGCTCGATCTCACGAGCCGTGCGGACGTGCAGTCGATCGTCGAGCGCCTGTCGCCGCGACGACCAGTTCTTTAGGTCAACACAACTGATTCTTGACGCACATTCCAGCAGGTCGCATATATAAGCTACCCCTTATACATGCGAGCACGTGTGAACCCGGCATACTCGAAGATGCAGCGCGTGTGGTTGTGGACTGTCGTCGGCCTCATGTTCCTCACGGCCGCTGTGCATTCGCTGTCGTTCTTTGTACGCCCGGTACCTCAAAATGACACGGAGCGGCAGCTCTACGATTTGCTGGAGAACTATCGCGTCGACATGGGCGCGGGCTTTCACCGCTCCACGGCGAACCTGATCACCGCGCTGAGCGCCTGCTTCCCCTTGCTGTTCTGCCTCGGCGCCCTAACGATTGTCTATCTGGCGCGCCGATCGGTGGCGCCGGAGATCATGCGCGGCATGCTGCGCGTCGAGCTCCTCGTTTTCGGCGTCGCCGTCGTTGTGATGAGCGTGTTCGCCTTCTTGCCGCCCATCACGATGACCGGGCTCGTCGTCATCGCGCTGATACTTGCCGAGCGCAGTTTCGCCGGCCCGGTGCCACTTCGTTAGGCTACTGAATCGGCATGGTCTTGGGCCGCACCGGACGCTTCGCCAGCTCGATGCCCACGTCGTACATCAGCGTCCCGATGCGCGACAGCTTGGCGTAATCGATCAGCGTCGCCTCATCCGTCACCTGGTGGTACTGCGGATGCAGCCCGGTCGTGAGAAAGACGATCGGAATTCCCTTCGCCGCATAGTTGTAGTGATCGCTGCGATAGTAGATCCGCTCCGGATGCGTCGTCGTATCCCACTCGCGGTTGATGACGAACGGCTTTGGCTCGTGCGCGTTCACCGAGTCCAGCACGGCACCGAGCCCGCGGCTCTGCCCGTTAGGCGCGGCGCCCGGACCGACGACATACAGACTGTCCGGATGGTTGCGGCCAATCATGTCGGCGTTGACTTGCGCCACGATCGAATCGATGGGCACCGTCGGGTGCTCCGTGAACCAGGCCGACCCGAAGAGGCCGAGCTCCTCACCGATGTGCCATACGAAGAGCGCGGAGCGCGGCGGCTTGGGGCCCTGCGCCCACGCCCGCGCGATTGCGAGGAGCGCAACGCTGCCTGAGCCGTCGTCATCGGCGCCGTTGTTCACCGAATCGCGGTTCGGGCCTGTCGGCTCGCCGATCCCGATGTGGTCGTAGTGCGCGCCATACGCGACATATGTGTTGCGACGAGCGGGATCCGAGCCGCGGACGATTCCCACCACGTTGTGCGTCACGACGGTGTCGGCACGCTCGCTCAAGCGTGCAACGAAACGGGTTCCGGGCATCTGGCGCGACTTATCGTTCGTCGCCCAATCGCTGGGCAAGAAGGGTGAGCCAGCACCGAGACGCCCGATCATTACCATTGGGAATGCGCGCGTCGGATTGGCCGCTGGACCCTGAGCTCCATCGAGCAGCTCGAACTGCGGTCGCGCGAATTGCGGTTGCGCGACTGTGAATGTCGTGTCGTGCACCAGGAGAATGACCGCGGCCGGCTGGCGTTGAATCACGGCGCCGATTCGCATGAAGACATTCTGGATGTTGCCGTACTTGGCGCGCATCAGCGAATCCGCGTTAGGTGGCGCGCCCGCGATAATGACAACTGTCTTCCCGGACATATCCAGTCCCGTGAAGTCCATGCGGTGGACCGTGGAGTCCTGAATGCCGTAGCCGGCGAAGGCGAGCTCCCCGTCGGCGCTCAGGCGCGGCAGTGCGCCGGCTCCGAAGGAGCCAAGGAACAGGAGATCAGCGCCTAACGTGAGCTTGCGTGGCGCCGGACCTCCGGACACGCTCAGCTCCGACGCCGCGAGCGTATTGCGCTTGAGGGGGACGCGCTGCAGGTAGCCGCTGTCACCCGCGGCCTCGACACCTAACGCCTGGAGACGAGTGGCCAGGAAACGCCCCGCCTTTTCGGCGTACGGCGTCCCCGTCAATCGCCCACCGAACGAATCGGAAGCAAAGACGAAGAGGTCGCGCCGTAGCTCCTCCGCCGTGATCGCCGTTGCGCCGCCACCCCCGCCGGGTGCCGCTGGTGCAAGCTCGACTCGGCGCTGTCCGCAGGCCGTAATGCCGCCGAGTGTGAGGAAAACGGTTGTGACACGGCGGGCGATTGTAGACATGGATGGCGTTCGATGGTCGGATTGTGGCGCCGCAGGATCGCTGACGATAGCGTTCCGCGCGTGCGGACGGCACCCACTGCAATGCCCGTAGTTGTCACGCGCGGACGCGAAACGCTCGGGCCACGACTCGCGCTGCTCGAGCGTTGCGAGCAGGAATTGCGCGAACGGAGCGCTACTGCGACGACGATGCGAGGGGGGTTCGTGCCCGGCCGCATCGAAATCCTTGGCAAACATGTCGATTACGCAGGTGGCAGAAGCGTGGTTTGCGCTGTCGATCGTGGTATCGCGTTCGCCGCGACGGCGCGGGTCGATCCGGTTGTGCGCGTTTTCGACGCCATGCGCGGTGAAACGCGCGAGGTGCCGCTCGAGGTCGGGAGCAGCGCGAGCTCCGTCGACTGGGGGACATATGTCGCAACGGTCGCGCGTCGAGTGGCGCGCGATTTCCCAGCGACGCTGAGCGGTGTCGACGTTGCCATCGCGAGCGACTTGCCGGCTGCATCTGGGCTGAGCAGCTCGAGCGCGCTGCTCATCGCCAGCTTCCTCGCGCTCGCGGCGGCGAACGGCTGGTTCGACGACACGCCGTTAGGCAACACGCTGCGTGGTTCGGCGACAGCGCTCGCCGAGTATCTTGCGGCTGTGGAGAGCGGCCGAGCGTATGCAGGTCTTGCAGCCGACGATGGCGTCGGCACGTTAGGCGGCAGTCAGGATCATACCGCCATTCTTTGCAGCGCCCGCGATTGCGTGAGCCGCTTCGAGTTTCTCCCCACGCGGCACCTGGGCGACGTCGAGCTGCCGAGCAACCTTACGTTCGCCGTAGCGATGAGCGGCGTGCACGCCGCCAAGACGGCTGACGCGCGCGAACGGTACAACCGCGCTTCACAAGCCGTTTCCGAAATCGTTAGGCTCTGGCAGGAGCAGACGCGCAGCCGCACGATCAAGTCGTTGCTGCGCGCCGTCGAGGCCCGCGGCGTCGCGGCCGTGCGCGCGGCTATCCGCATGGGTCAGTCGGACGCGTTCAGCGCCGAGGAGCTACTGAGACGGCTTGACCACTTTATGATGGAGATGGAACTGCACGATGTGGCAGCTCGCGCGCTTGCGCAGCAGGATTGGGGCGCCTTCGCTGAAGTCGCGGCGCGATCACAGCGATCCGCTGAGGAGTTGCTCGGTAACCAGGTTCCCGAGACGATCGAGTTGGTGCGGATGGCGCTGGGGGAGGGTGCGCTCGCCGCTTCGGCGTTTGGCGCCGGATTCGGCGGCAGCGTTTGGGCGCTCGTTGAATCGAATGCGGCGCAATCAATCATCGATACCTGGCGCGAAGCGTACGGGCAGGCCTTTCCGGACGCGGCTCCGCGCTCGACGTTCTTCGTGTCGCGTCCCTGGGATGCGGCGCACTACATCGCCTAACGACTCTTGGAGCATTGGCTCATGACATCTGATTCTTCGTACTCGCGCCGCGACATGCTCAAGCAGGTCGGCTTGGGCGGCCTTGCGGCCGGCCTCGCTGCGGTGGGTGTGGACTCCGCCGCCGCCGAACCGATAAGCGAGTCACTCAGCGCGGCCACGATGATCGGTGTGCCGTTTGAGAAGCGAGACACCGTTCGCATCGCGATCGTCGGTACCGGTTTGCGCGGCCGTTCCATGCTGGACGAATGGCTTGGCGTCGAGGGCGTGCGCATCACGGCGCTCTGCGACGTCGTACCAGAGAAGGTCGCGCTGGCCGTCGGCCAGATGAAAAAAGCCGGTCACACATACGAGCCCGCGACCTACACGGCTGGAGAGCGAGCATTCGAGTCTCTCTGCGCCCGCGACGACATCGATCTCGTGTACACGGCCACGCCCTGGGAATGGCACGTGCCGGTCTGCCTAACGGCGATGCAGAATGGCAAGCACGTGGCCACTGAGGTTCCTGCAGCGTACACGATCGACGACTGTTGGAAACTCGTCGACACGTCGGAATCCACTCGGCGCCATTGCTTGATGATGGAGAATTGTTGCTACGGCGCGAATGAGCTGATGGTGCTGAACATGTGCCGCGCGGGAGTCTTCGGTGAGCTCAAGCATGGCGGCGCTGCGTATAACCACGACCTGCGCTCGATTCTTTTCGAGAACCAGGATGAGGGTCTCTGGCGCCGAGCGCCGCACACACGCCGCAACGGTAACCTCTATCCGACACACGGACTCGGGCCTGTCGCGTGGTACATGGGGATAAACCGCGGCGACCGTTTCGATTCGATGGTGTCGATGAGCACGCCCGAATTTGGCCTGACGAAGTGGCGCTCCGATCACGAGCCGCGTGCCTCGGCCAAATGGCAGGAGCGTTACATGTGCGGCGACGTGAACGTGTCGCTGATCAAGACAGCGCGCGGCCGCGTCATCCGT
>CBQVAZ010000052.1:0-12300 GCA_967720205.1 uncultured Gemmatimonadaceae bacterium
TCGGCCGGAATGTCCGTCACGCCCAGGACGATGCGGCGGTGAATCGGATCCACTTCGAGCACGCGCACGTTCATGTTCATCCCTTCGTACACGACATCGGCCGGCGAGTCGATTGCCTTCTCGCTCGGCAGGTGTGAGAGCGGAACGAAGCCTTCGAGATCGTTCCCCATGTCGACGACGACACCCTTCTCCATCAAGCGCGCAACCTTTCCAGGGAGCTCTGTGCCGACAGTATAGGTCTCGCCGATGGAGAGCCAGGGATCCTCGGTGGCCTGCTTGAGGCCTAACGAGATGCGCTTGTTCTCCGCGTCCACGTTGAGCACGACGACTTCGACAGTGTCGCCCTTCTTCACGACTTCCGACGGGTGCTGAACGCGCTTGGTCCAGGACATGTCGGAGATGTGAATGAGGCCGTCGATGCCCGGCTCGATTTCCACGAACGCGCCGAACGAGGTGAGGTTGCGGACCTTCCCCGACACGCGCATCCCGACGGGATACTTGAGCGGGAGGACCATCCACGGATCCTGCTCGGTTTGCTTCATGCCGAGCGAGATCTTCTCTTCGTTCGGATCGACCTTGAGGACCACGGCCTCGATCGTCTCGCCGATGCTGACGATCTTGGACGGGTGCCTAACGTTGCGCGTCCAGCTCATCTCGCTGATGTGCACCAGGCCTTCGATGCCCGGCTCCAGCTCGATGAAGGCGCCATAGTTCGTGATGGACACGACCTTGCCGGCGACACGGGTGCCAACCGGGTACTTCTCGATTACGTCCTTCCACGGATACGGCTGCAGCTGCTTGAGACCTAACGAGATGCGCTCGCGGTCCCAGTCGATGTCCAGGATCTTGACGTCCAGCTCCTGGCCGATCTGCACCATTTCGGTCGGGTGCTGAATGCGGCCCCAGGACATATCGGTGATGTGCAGCAGGCCGTCGACGCCGCCGAGGTCGATGAACGCACCGAAGTCGGTGATGTTCTTGACCACGCCCTTCCGCACCTGGTCCTTCTCCAGCTCCTTCATGAGCTTCTCGCGCTTGCCCGCACGCTCGGCTTCGAGCATGACGCGGCGCGAGACGACGATGTTGCGGCGACGCTTGTTGAGCTTGATGATCTTGAACTCGAACTTCTGGCCCAAGAGCTCGTCCACGTTAGGCACGCGCCGCAAGGCGATCTGCGAGCCTGGCAAGAACGCGTCGACACCCATGAGGTCGACGACCACGCCGCCCTTGATCTTCTTGACGAGCGTACCCTGGACCGGCTGATCGGTCTCGTAGGCGACGCGGATGCGTTCCCACACGCGCATGAAGTCGGCTTTCTTCTTGGAAAGCACGACGGCGCCGTCGTGGTCTTCGAGCCGTTCGAGCAGGACATCGACTTCGTCACCCGGCTTGAGCTCGGGCATGTCCTTGAACTCTTCCAGCGGGATCGCGCCCTCAGACTTAAAGCCGATGTCGAGGACCACCATATTGTCCCGCACTTCCAGGACTCTTGAGCGAACAATTTCACCCTCGTCGATGGAAGCGAGGGTGCCGTTATACATCTCCATCATCTGGTCGAACTCGCCAGATGTGTATTCGTCTTCTTCGTACAGCTCGGGCCTACGGTTGGCGAGCGGGCGCAGTTGGTTCTTCTGCGCTGCGCGCTTTTCTTTCTCCGCTACGCCGGTTGCAATGGTTGTTTCCTGATCTGTCATGACTGCGGTTAAGGGTTGATTGAGTGGTGGCACGCCGCCCAAACGGCGCGTGGCCTTCGGCCGGTTTTCGGGAGCCCGGTAAGGTAGACCGGACTACACGTAGGGTCAACGCACGTACCTACGCGTTTGCCACTGATCACCACGGATTGGGCTGCCAAACAACGTGACTAATGACCTAACTAGCGGTTCCCGCGCTTCTGAATCGCACTGAGCGCCAGAGCCACGATCCGCTCGACCTGCTCCTCCTGCGTCACGTATGTGGTATCGACGGGCACGGCGTCCTTCGCCGCGGCTGACTGTGTGGCATCCGCTGCGTCGCGCTTGACTAGACGATCCGTCTCCGCAGCGATCTCCTCATCAGTTGGAGCGCGACCGATCGTTTGAATGAGACGCCGGCGCGCACGTTCCCAAGGATCGGCAACCAGATAGACCTTGAGCGCGGCGTCGGGAAAGACGGCCGTTCCCATATCGCGTCCATCGACAACGACATCGCGTGATTGCGCGGCTGCGCGGACGAGATCGTTCACCCAGTCGCGCACCGGCTGCATCTGCGCAACGCGCGACACGTTCGCAGTCACGTCGGCGCGGCGAACTTCGCTATCCAGCTGCTCGCCATCCATGGCTGGTACGAAGGCTCTCCTGCCTTGCGCGAGCGTTACTGGACGCGCGGCCTCGAGCACCGATTCCGGTGTCCACGTCGCCGGGGCGTTACCGTGCCGCAACGCCGCCGCAGTCGCGGCACGATACAGCGACCCGGAATCGATGTGCAGGAAGCCGAGCCGTTCGGCGACGCGATGGGCCGTCGAGGACTTGCCTGACGCGGCAGGTCCGTCAATGGCAATTACGATACTGGCTGTTTCATTAGCCACTCGTCACCCGGGTCAGATCACGCCAGAAGTCCGGATATGAGATCGCGACGCATGACGGGTCGTCGATGTCGAGCTGGCCGCCCGCCGCAGCGCCTAACGTGCCAAATGCCATCGCCACGCGGTGATCCGAAAAAGCGCGCACGGGTCCGCGCGGGCGCATCGTCGGCGAACCGCTGATCGTCATCCCGTCCGGAAGCTCCTCGGCGTAGACGCCGATCGCGCGCAAGTTCGATACGATGGCGGCGATTCGATCGCTTTCTTTCAGGCGCAGATCGCTCGCGCCTCGAATCGTCGTCTCCCCGTCGGCACGAGCTGCAACACACGCCAGCAGCGGAATCTCGTCGATCAGGGCCGGCACTTCGGCAGGCTCAATCGTAGTCGCTTTGAGTCCCGGACGCGGACGTACGATGACGTCGCCGATGGGCTCCCCCAACGATGGACGCGATTCGGTCGTGACGTCCGCACCCATGCGACGGAGGACGTCGAGAAAGCCCGTGCGCGTGGGATTGAGTGCGATGCCGCGCAGGACCACCTCGCCGGCGTCGGCCATCGCAGCCAACGCGGCGAAATACGCCGCCGACGATGGATCGCCGGGGACTTCCAGATCGAAGGCCGGGAGTCGCGTCGCGGGCTCCAGCGTCACCTGCCACGCATTGCCGTCGGGCCGAGCGGCGCAGCGCAGGACGACGCCTAACGAACCGAGCATGCGCTCCGTGTGGTCGCGCGACTGGTGCGGTTCGTCGATTGTAACGGGGACCTGGCCGCAGAGACCGGCCAGCAGGATCGCGCTCTTGATCTGTGCGCTGGCGACCGAAGTTTCCCACGTCATGCCCTGGAGCACGGCGCCCGTTATGCGGAGCGGAAGCCCGTCGTGCGTGGCGGGACGCTCGATTGCCGCGCCCATCGCGCGGAGCGGATCGGCAACCCGTCGCATCGGCCGGCGGCTCAGCGACTCGTCGCCGATCAAGTTGCTGGTGAATTGATGCGCCGCGAGGATGCCTAACAGCAAGCGCGCCGTCGTGCCGCTGTTGCCGCAGTCAAGCGAGTCACTTGCCGCGACGAGCCCGCGCAAACCGCGTCCTGCGATTGTGGTCGCCGCACCCAATGGCTCGATGTCGACGCCCAACGCACGCAGGACGCGAGCGCTCGACTCCGTATCACCCGATCGCAGGATGCCGCGCACGCTGCAGCGTCCATCAGTAATGGCGCCGAGCAACAGCGCGCGGTGTGAAATGGATTTGTCGCCAGGCACGCGCACCTCGCCGGCGACGTGCACGCGATCCGCACCTAACGTCATCGCAGCCATTTCTCGAGCGTCGTCGACAGATCCGTCTTCGAGTCGCGGTACTTGACGATCACCGGCGTCTGCAGCGCGAGCCCTTGCGATTCCGCCCATGGTCCGCGCACCGCTCGCGCGCCCGGGACGACCACGGCGCCGGCCGGCACCTCGAGCGGCGCGCCGGGCAGCGCGGAGTGGACGCGGTCGCGCACCAGGTCGAAGATCGGCGTGCCGCGCGTGAGCACGACGCCCGCCGCGAGCACGGCGCGCGCGCGCACGATCGTTCCCTCATACACGCCACAGTTGCCGCCGACGATCACGTCGTCCTCGATCACGACCGGCGCTGCGTTCACGGGCTCCAACACGCCGCCGACCTGCGCGGCGGCCGACAGGTGCACGCGCTCGCCGACCTGGGCGCAGGACCCGACCAGTGCGTGCGAGTCGATCATGCTTCCGCTGCCGACGTAGGCGCCGACATTCACGAACATCGGCGGCATGCAGACGACGCCTGGGGCGAGAAAGGCGCCTCGCCTAACGCTGGAGCCACCGGGGACGACGCGCACGCCGTCGGCAGGTTCGAATAGGCGCGTCGGCACCGTATCCTTGTCGATGAAGCGCACGATCGGCGGGTCACCGACGAGCGCGACCGATTTGGCGACGCCCGCGCGGAATGCGAGCAGGATTCCCATCTTGACCCAACCGACCGCACGCCACGTTCCGTCGCTGTCACAGCGTGCGGCGCGCACGAGTCCCGCTTCCAGGGCATCCAGCAGGAGCTTTACGACTTGACGCGCTTCACGCGGCAGCGCCTTGTCGCGCGGCGTATCCGCGAGCTCGCGGATGCGCGCTTCGAGCCTCGTTAGGTCGGCCGCCTTCGACGCGGGGCGCGTCGGCCGTACGCTTTTCTTCTTGGCCGTCACAGCGCGCCCGCGGCTGCGAGAGCCGCGCGCAACTTGGGCTCGTGCTGTGTTGCGAGCGGGACTAACGGAAGGCGCAGCACGTTGCCGATGCGGCCGAGCAACGCCAGCGCTGCTTTTACCGGAATCGGATTCGATTCGATGAAGGCCGCCGTGACGAAAGGCGTCAACTTGTGATGCAGCGCGCGAGCTTCGGCCCAATTCCCCGCCAGCGCCGCATCGCAGAGCGCGGCGATCTGGCCCGGAATGGCGTTACTCACCACGGAGATGATCCCTTCTCCGCCTAACGCCATCACGCTGAGCGTGAGCGAGTCGTCGCCGGACAGCACTGCGAAGCCCGCCGGTCTGTCGCGCGCGATGTCGCTGATCTGCGCCAGGTTCCCTGACGCTTCCTTGATCGCGATGATCCCCGGAACCGTCGCCAGCTCGAGTGACGTCGACGCTTCGATGTTGCTCGCGGTACGTCCTGGCACATTGTAGACGACGATCGGCAGATCGGTGCTTTCGGCAATCGCTTTGAAATGCGCGACGATTCCGCGCTGCGGCGGCTTGTTGTACATGGGCGAGACGTGCAGCAGGTGCGTCGCCCCCGCCTGTTTCATCGCCGCCGACATCGCAATCGCCTTCTTTGTGTCATTCGATCCGGCGCCGGCACAGATCGGCACTCGGCCGCGCGCCTGTTCGACAGTCACTTCGACCACGCGGCGATGCTCGTCAGGCGTTAGGGTCGCCGCCTCACCCGTCGAGCCACACGGAACGAGAAAGTGCACGCCCTCCGCGATCTGCCAGTCGACCAGAGCGCGGAGCGCGGGCTCGTCGACGCTGCCGTCCGGACGAAACGGAGTCACGAGCGCTGTGCCGCAGCCGAACAGCTTGGACGCCGTCATTGCGAGAGTCCTCCGTCATCCGCCAATACGTCGCGCAGAGTGAATACTCCTTGGCGACCCCCTCGCGCTAGCCACTCGGCCGCGGTGACGGCACCGTCGGCAAAGACGCGGCGGTCTCGTGCGTCATGGATCAGTCGCAGCTGCTCGTACGGACCATCCACGAGGATCTCGTGACGTCCGGGGACATTGCCGATGCGCACCGACGTGGTCGGCAGCGTTCCGCCGCCGGAGTCCGCGAACACGCGCGCCAACATCGCGGCCGTTCCGGACGGCGCGTCCTTCTTCGCCGCATGGTGCGTCTCGATCAGGTGCGTCGCGAAGCCGCGCTGCTCGGGCCCGAGTCGCGCCAGGCGTTCGATGAGTTGCGCGAAGATCTGCACGCCGATCGAGAAGTTCGGCGCCCACAACACTGCTCCCTTCGCTTGAGCGACCTCGCCCTCGAGTGTTGCCAGCTGCTTGCTCCAGCCGGTCGTGCCGACAACTACGGGCACACCGGCGCGCACGCAGGCCAACGCGTTAGGCACCGCGGCGTCAGGCACGCTGAACTCGATGGCCACATCCGCGCCGCCGAGCGCCTCGCGGGTGAACTTACCGGTCTGCTCGCGCGAGATGGTCGCGCTAATGCTATGACCGCGCGCAGTCGCCACCTGCTCGACGGCTTTGCCCATCTTGCCGTGCCCGATGATCGCGATGCGCATTAACTAGGGGATAGGAGGATAGGGGGATAGGCGGATAGGCGGATAGGCGCTAGGAAAAGAATGTCGCGTGCAGTGCCTGCATCGCGGCTGGCACACGTTCACCGTCGATGATGATCGTTAGGTTGATGCCGCTAGCGCTCAACGACAGCATGTGCACTTTGATGTCCTGCAGCGCCGCGAGCGCGCGCGACATCGCGAGACCGTCTCGGTTTATTCCCGCCCCGACGAGCGCGACGATGCCGCGATGCCGCTCCACGGTCACATCGCCAAGGTGCGCCAGATCGACGATGAGGTTCTCGAGGTGCGTCGCGTCATCCACCGTGACGCTGACGCTCACCTCGGACGTCGCGACAACGTCTACAGAAGTTCGGTGCCGCTCGAAGACCTCGAACGTGGTTCTCAAAAACCCGTGCGTCAGCAGCATGCGCGGTGAGCGGACCTTGATCACGGTGACGTCGGTCTTCCCAGCGATCGCGCTGACGGCACGCTCGGGCGCGTCTTCGGTGATGCGCGTCCCGTGGCCGTCAGGGTTGTGCGAGTTGTACACGTACACGGGGATGCCTAACCGTACGGCGGGCGCGATCGTGTTCGGGTGCAACACCTTCGCTCCAAACGACGCCAGCTCGCTTGCCTCATCGAAGCGGATGCGTTCGATCAACTGCGCCCCGTTTACGACGCGCGGATCGGCAGTGAGCATTCCGTCGACGTCCGTCCAGATCTCGATCGCTTCAGCACCTAACGCTGCGCCGAGGAGCGATGCCGAGTAGTCCGAGCCACCGCGACCGAGCGTGGTGACAATCTCCTGGTCAGTCGCGCCGATGTATCCGCCAAGAACGGGAACGCGGCCTTTTTCGAGCAGCGGTCGCAGAATCCGCTGCGCGGCTTCGGCGATACGATCGGGCCGAGGATCGGCGCGACCGAAGTGATCGTTTGTGATCATCACTTCGCTGGCGTCGACGTGTTGCGCGGGGATGCCGCGTGCCTCGAACGCCGCCACGACAATCACCGACGACACCTGCTCCCCCTTCGCCGCGATGGCATCCTGACTACGCGGCGTCATGTGACCTAACGTCGCCAGCGCCTCGGCGAGACTCGCGAGCTCGTCGAAGGTGGCGCTGATGTCACCGAAGAGGTCGTGGTGGATCGGGGCATCGCCTAACAAATCCTCGGCGACCTGCAGGTGTCGCTCGCGCAGCCCCTCGACGCCACGCATCGCGCCGATGAGCTGACCCTGTGCCGCCTGATCGGCGATCGCGAGCAGCGTGTTCGTTGTCCCCGCCAGTGCGGAGACGATAACGAGCGGCTGGCGAGACAGCCGCCCCTTCACGATCTCGGCGGCCCGTTCGATGGCCGCCGCGTCGCCCACGGAGGTCCCACCGAACTTCACGACGATCATGCGCCAATAACGCCCTGTCGCACGAGCACTTCGGCGTTGAGGATGGAGCCGCCGGCCGCGCCGCGAATTGTGTTGTGGCCTAACGCGACGAGCTTCACGTGAAAAAGCGGATCGGCGCGCAGTCGACCGACCGTGACCGTCATACCGCGCCCTGCATTCACGTCTCGGCGCGACTGCGGCCGATCTGGTTGCGTCGTGATCACGAGAGGGCGATCGGGCGAGGACGGCAGACCGCACGCGACGGGATCGCCTGTCCACTTCTCGAAGGCTTGTGCGATCCGTTCTATACGCTCGGGCTTTTGCAGCTCAACGGCCAAACACGTCATGTGTCCGTGCTCAACGGCGACGCGGTTGCACTGCGCGCTCACGACAAACGGCGCCGGAACTATCGCGCCGCTCTCGAAGCGACCGAGCATCTTGTTCAGCTCACGCTCGACCTTGGGCTCTTCGTCCGCGATGTATGGGATGACGTTGCCTAACGCATCGAGCGAGGGAACGCCGGGATAGCCTGCGCCCGAGACAGCTTGCATGGTGACGACGAAGACGCGTGTGACGCCGAAGGAGCTATGTAGCGGTGCCAGCGCCATCGCGGCGACCGTCGCGGCGCAATTCGCGTTCGTGACGATGCCGCCGGTTTCCGGCCAGCCACGCGCCGAGCGTTGCGCCGCAAGAAGCTTGAGATGCTCGGCGATTACTTCCGGAATCACCAGCGGCACGTCCTCGGCCATCCTGTAATTCTTCGCGTTGCTCAAGACCATCGCGCCGGCCTTTGCGAAGGCAGGTTCGATGTCGCCGGCTGCCGCGGAGTCCAGCGCCGAGAACACAACAGGTGAGCGGACCTTGGCCGGGTCACATGGCTGCACCGTTAGGCCTGCCACATCGGCTGGCAAGTTGCCTTCGAGCCACTGCGCGGCTTCGCTGTATGGCTTTCCGGCGGAACGCTCGGACGCGGCGACTTCGGCGACGGTGAACCAGGGATGGCCGTCGAGCAGACGGATGAACGTCTGGCCGACAGCACCAGTCGCGCCAAGGATGGCGACCGGAATGCGAGTGCCGTTAGGCTCAGGCATACTCACTTGGAGTTGAGGAGCGAGCGCACCAGCCGGACGTATGCGTCGACCGATGCCCGCAGCTCGGCTACGTCGATGTATTCGTCAGGCGTATGTGCGACGTGGATGGAACCCGGTCCGAAGAGCAGCGGCTTCCCCCAACGCGAAAGGAGCGGGATGTCTGTCGTGTACGCCACAGGGGCGTGCTCGAAACCGTCGATCGTATGAAAGTGCATGGCTGGAATCGTCGAGCCGTAGGTGAGCTGCGCTCGCCCATTGACCCACTGTTCCAGCTTCGCCTTCACGTCGGCGACGTCGCCGATCAAGCGGAACATCAGCTCCACTTCACACGAGCCCGGGATGATGTTGGCTTCGGTACCGCCGCGAATGGTCCCGATGTTGACCGTCGTCGCGCCTAACTGGGAATCACGCGGCCAGTCGACACGCGAAATCTCGGAAAGCAGAGCGAGCATCGGCTCGATGGCCGACTGCCCCAATTCCGGATAGGCCGAGTGCGCCTCGCGGCCGGTCGTCCGTACCATGACGCGGAGGGACCCTTTCGCACCGGTTGCCAGCTTGCTTTCGGTTGGCTCGCCGTTGATGAGATATCGGCTCGTCGCCGGCAGGCGATTGGCAGCGCGTGCGCCGTCGGATCCCTTCTCTTCGCCAACCAACAGCAGCAGATCAACGCGCGGCTCGCCGTTGTTGGCGAGTTGATCAGCCGCGGCCATCATGGCTGCGGCGATTCCCTTGGCGTCGCAAGAGCCGCGACCAAACAGCCGATCACCATCGAGACGCGGTGGAAAGTACGGTGGAACCGTGTCGAGATGCGTGGAGAGCGTAACGCCACCTCCGGCGCGAGAAGCCCAGACGTTTCCGCGTCCGCCGCCCGGCGCGACTTCCTGCACGGTCACATTCCAGTCGCGCGCGATGAGCCAGCGCGAGACGTAATCGACAGCCTTCTCTTCGTGCGCAGTCGGCGAGTCGATCGACAACAAATCGGCGGTGAGCGCTACGACATCAACCATGTTGCGAATTGTACTCGCGCCTGCGCGGAGCATACAGGGCGCTGTGAGATTTAGCACTGCAATGCGCGCGTGAGAGCGACTAAGGTTCAGCGCGGACGAACGCCGCCCCAGCATCCGTCCACTTCATAACCGCTCGACAACGCAATGCCACCTGCTCCGCTCCGCGTTGCGATCCTCGGAAACGACGCCGTGTTGGAGGCTCGTCCCGCGACCCCGGTGCAACTCGCGCAGGCTTGTTTGCGCGCGAGCTTCGACCTCGTCGTCCCGGCGAGCTGGGGAGAAGAGCTCGTCGCACATCAATACGCGGAGTCGTTAGGGCAGTACGACGGGCCGGCTCCGGTTCTCTGCCACTGCCCGATCGTCGCGCAAGCACTCAGCGAGCAAATCGAAAGCCTGCCGATGCTGGCGCTGGCGTCTCCGCCGGTGGCGACCGCGCGTTATCTGCGCCGTGTGTATTCCCCGCGGCACCTGGTGATCACGTACGTCGGGGGTTGTCCCGGGGCCGTCGGCTCGGAGCTGGATGCGGCGCTGTCTCCGGACCGTTTGCTGGGAATCCTGGACGACGCCGGCCTGTCGCCGTCGAATCAGCCGGAACTGTACCAGTCGATAATCCCGCCGGATCGCGGACGTCACGCGTCGCAACCGGGCGGCTCGCCTAACGCCGCGTTTCTACAGAGTGAAGCCGGTGTGTCGCTGCGCGAGGTGTCGCCCGCGGCGCTGGAAGTCACACGGCTTTCGATCGGGCCGCAGGAACGTGTGGCGCTGGACTGTACACGATTGTCCGGATGTGTCTGCGCAGCGCAGGCAAAGGCGATCGTGGCGTTGGAGCCGCCGCAGCGCTCCGCACCGGTTGTCGCTCGTTACGATCTGGACCTACGCGCGGTAGCATTTCGCACGGCGTCTGCGTAGCAGATCGTACACTCGCTTCCCGTCCTTTCACCTGCAGAATCTCCATGAAGCGCTACCACAGGTACATCCTCGCCCTAACGGCACTGCTCGTCGCACAGGACATCGCCGCGCAACAGGCCAAGAAGCCCGTCGTCGACCCGCGTCTCGAAAAACTGAAGGCCGAGGCGCTGACGAAAGTCGCCGCGAGAGCCGATCTCGTTCAGCAGATCATCGATCAGGTGTTTTCGTTCGGTGAACTTGGCATGCAGGAATTCGAGACGTCGAAGTACCTGACAGGCGTGTTGGAGCAGAACGGCTTCAAAGTCGAGCGCGGAACCGCCGGAATGCCGACGGCCTGGGTTGCGACGTGGGGATCGGGGAAACCGGTGATCGCGTTAGGCTCGGATATCGACGGGATTCCGCAGTCGAATCAGAAGCCAGGAGTCGGTTATCGCGATGCGATCGTGACGCAAGCGCCGGGGCACGGCGAAGGTCACAACTCCGGTCAGGCAGTGAACATCGTCGCCGCGCTCGTTGTGAAGGAGATCATGGAGCGCGAAAAGATTCCCGGCACGCTCAAGCTCTGGCCGGGCGTAGCTGAAGAAGCGGTTGCTGCGAAGGCGCACCTCGTGCGCGCGGGCGTATTCAAAGACGTCGACGTCACGCTATTCACGCACGTCGGCAACAACCTCGGCGTTTCGTGGGGACAGTCGGGATCGAACGCGATCGTCTCTGTGTTGTTCAAGTTCCGCGGACAGACAGCGCATTCGGCTGGCGCTCCGTGGCGCGGCAAATCGGCACTCGACGCCGTGATGTTGATGGCGCAAGGGTGGGAGTACAAGCGCGAGCACCTGGAGCCGGCGCAGCGCTCACACTACGTCATCAAAGACGGCGGGGACCAGCCTAACGTGGTGCCGCAGACGGCATCGATCTGGTTCTACTTGCGCGAGCGCGATTACGATAAAGTGCAGAACATGTTCGCCGCGGCGCGACGGATTGCGCAGGGCGCGGCGATGATGACGGAGACGACAGTCGATACGGTGATGATCCTCGGATCGGCATGGTCGGGGCACTTCAACAAGACGATCGCGCAGGCGACCTACGACAATATCAATCGGGTCGGGCTCCCGACCTGGGATGCGTCCGACATCGCGCTGGCCAAGGGGATCCAGAAGGAGCTTGGCGTCAAAGAAGAAGGCCTAGCGGTCAAGATCGACTCACTGTCCGGCCCTGTTGACATGACGCGCTCGTTAGGTGGCGGCTCCGACGACATCGGCGACGTGTCCTGGAACGTGCCAACGGTGACGCTGCGCTATCCATCCAACATCCCGGGCCTGCCGGGGCACAACTGGGCGAACGGGATCTCGATGGCGACGCCGATCGCGCACAAGGGCGGCGTGGCCGGCGCCAAGGTTCAGGCGCTGACGCTGCTGGACATCCTGCTCAAGCCGCAGCTCGTCGCCGACGCGTGGGACTACTTCAACAACGTTCAGACCAAGGAAACGAAGTACAAGACGTTCCTCGGGCCTAACGACGGACCACCGATCTGGCTGAACGAGGACATCATGGCGCGCTATCGGCCGGAGATGCGCAAG
>CBQVAZ010000053.1:0-12275 GCA_967720205.1 uncultured Gemmatimonadaceae bacterium
ATTGATCATCGGCGACGATGCCGGGACCGCGATTGCCGTCGCCGGAGCCGGGATCGGACTCTGGGGTCTCTACTTGTGGGCTCAATAAACTGACAGCTGCTGTCAGCAGACAGCCTGCAGCTGACAGCTGACAGCGGCTCGTTAGGCGCCGCGCTTTACGACGATAGTTCCTTTATAGGTCCTCACGACGACTCGCGCACCGGCCGGATCGGTCGCGAAATTCAAAGAGGATCCCTTGCCGCCACGACCCGGCAGCGGCCGCCGTTTGTCGAACTGATTGTCGATTTTGCCCGCCACGCTCGTTGCGTCGACGTCGACACGCGCGTTGGGATCGAGCACCAGCTCCACCGTGCCGGCGTGGCTGTCCAATTCGATACTGCCGTTCGCTTGCACGGCGACGTGCGACGTGAGCGCTCCGGTCATCGTTTCCAAGCGAGCCCGTGCCGCGCCCGTGACGTCAGCCGTTAGGCGTCCCGCGACTGTCGACGCGGCCAGATCTTCGATCGCGCCGCGGATCGTGACATCACCTTCGCCGCCCATGATGCGCACCCATGGCGCGCGCACTTCCACCTCGCTCGCGCCTCGCAGCGACTCGACTTGCAGTTCACGCAATGCTCCAGTGACATGAATGTCGCCACTCACGGTCGTGTAGAAGCCGCTAACTCCCTGAACCTCGATCGTCGCATCGACAGTTTTGGCACTCACTCGGCTCGCGCGCGGGACATAGACAACGAGCGCGACCCGTGGCAGCTCGCCCTTCGTCTTTTCCTCCTCGATTCCGAATTTGACGCCGCTTCGCCCACCGCCGAAGAAGAACGGCGCCCATTTGGGACCAGTCCCCTCCACGTGCAGTGAGTCGCGATCCCACGCCACGAGTTTGAGCGAGCCTGATGGATTCCAAATCTTGACCACGACGTTGGAATCGACGGGCATCCCTCGACGGATTTGCGTCGCGCCTTTTGTGGGCGCAAGCGCCACCGCGAGAAGTGCGGTGAATGCGAGGATGAAGGAGCTAGTCAGTCGGCGCATATACACTGAGTATCGTTAGGAGTTGCTCGCAAGTCGCAGCAGCGCGGCCCGCTTGCGACGCAGCTCTTCGATCCGTTGTTGCACATCCGCATTTTCTCGTTCAGATGCCGCGAACGCCTCGAGCTCACGCAGCGCAGCATCGTAAATCGTTAGGTTCGCCGCCATCGCTTCCACGACGACAGGCGGTGCGAGCGCCTTGAGCTCGGCCAGCTCTGCGCTCGTCTCAGTGCCGGGGGGCACGGCGTCCGGCCCATTGCCAATGCGCACAACGGCGATCAACAAAGCCGCTGCGAGTGCTAAGCCCAAGCTGCTCGTGAACACCAGACGTCGTCGCCGGCGCGCGCGGATTGCGCCGTGAACTGTTGGCCAGAGATCGCCGTCCGTCGGAAGCGCCTGCGGCAGAGCAGCCAATCGCCCACGCAAGGCGCGGAGTCGCTCGACGTTCGCCTGACATTCGGCGCACGCGCGCAAATGCTCGGCATCGGCCGCTGCCAGCGTGTCGCCGTCCGCGGCAGTATCGAGTAGCTCGTCTGTTAGGTGTGTCATCGTTGCAGCCATTGCAAAAGTGTCTTGCGCGCCCGCGAGAGTTGCGAACGGATCGTGCCGGGCGGCACGCTCATCATCAGCGCGATCTCTTCGTGCGTGAATCCTTCGATATCGTGCAGCACCACGACCGTGCGCACCTGCTGCGGTAGGCGCGCGATCGCGTCCTCGAGATCGATGCGCTCTTCGACAGCCAGCGTTCTGATTGGTGCATCCTCGAGCTCCGCATCGTCGCTTGTCATCACGCGCGCTTCGCGTCGTCGCGTACTTCGCATCGTTTGCAGCACGGTATTGATCGCCAGGCGGTGCAGCCATGAGCTGAACGCGCTCTCGCCGCGAAAGCTCCCGAGTCTCTCCCACAGACGCACAAAGACATCCTGGACAGCCTCCTCGGCCCCGTGGCGATCCGCCGTTAGGCGCAGGCAGATCGCATGCACGCGGCTCGAGTGCCGGCGATACAGTGCCTCGAAGGCCACCATGTCGCCGCGCGCGGCTCGGGTCGCGAGCTCCCGGTCTTCGTGCAACCGCGGCTCGGGATCCGGAGCCGAGGCGTCGTGTGTAGTCGAGTCGGCCAGAACGCGTTGTGGCAGAGCGCTATCCCATACCCGTCAATACGATGCCGCTCGTGCCCCGAACGTGGCGGCCGCAGGAGCGGTTTACCGAAGCCTGTGATTCAGCGGGGCGTCGCGCTAGCCAACAGCCTGGTCCAGGCCATGGAAGCTAGGTCGTGGCCAGCCGCGCGAGCTTGACGTAGTCGTCCACTGCCTGGTGCAGCGATGCAATGCTCACGCATTCGTTAGGTGTGTGCGCCACGTGGATCGATCCGGGGCCATACAGGTACGGCGTTCCCCAATTGCCCAGCGCGGGAATGTCCGTCGCATAGGCAGCTACGGACGTCGGGAAGCCGGGCACGACACCGAGTCTGATCGGCGGCACCATCACGCCCCACTCCAGCTCGGCTCGCCCGCCAAAGCGCTTCTCGAACTGCTCGCGGATCTGCTGCGCCGGGGTAACCAGCCTGAACATCAGCCGCGCCTCGGCCGCCGGGGCGATCACGTTGTCGGCCACGCCGCCGGAAATGCTGCCGATGTTGACAGTCGTTAGGCCCAGGAGCTCGTCGCGCGGCCACTCCATCTCCTCCAGCTCGCCGAGCAGACGCACGATATCCGCGAGCGCGGAATGACCAAGCTCCGGATACGCCGAGTGCGCGGCGCGTCCGCGCATTCGGACGATGACGCGCTGTGCCCCCTTCGTGCCTAACGCGAGCGTGTTGTCTGTCGGCTCCCCGTTCACCAGGACGCGCTTGGCCGGCGCCAGGTGAGTGGCTGCCCACTCGTTCGCCGCGTGGGCGCCATCGTGCAACGTCTCTTCGCCCACCACGAAGAGCATCCCCACCGCGATGCCCTCATCGCGCAGACGCTCGGCGGCGACCATCATGCTCGCCGCGATCCCTTTGGCGTCGCATGCGCCGCGACCGTAGATCGTCTCTCCTTCAAGGCGTGGCGCGATGAACGGAGGAACTGTGTCGAGGTGCGTCGAGAAGACGACCGTCGGAGTCGCCGATCCCGCGGCGAACAAACAGTCGCGACGCGCGGCGACTGCAATCCGCATCGTCTTCCAACCTCGACCGTTCAACAGTTGATCCGCAAATGCAACGACGTCGTGTTCGTTGCCGCTCGTGGACTCGATCGCCATCAAGCCCAACGTGGTGCGCACAGGATCGAGCGGTGTGGACATCGCGGTCCATCCTAGCTCGCGCTCAAACCTGAAGCCAGCTTTCGTTAGACCTCTTGCTGGGACTTACGCATGCCCGCCGTCGCGCCAATTGTCCGCAAAGCCACACCAGTCCTCGTCGTCGACGATGTCGCTCCCTGCGCGGAATTCTGGGAGAAGCTCGGGTTCACACGCACAGCAGAAGTCCCGCATGAGGACGAGCTGGGATTTGTCATCCTCGCGCGAGACAGCGTCGAGATCATGTACCAAAGCGTCGAGTCGGTGAAAGCAGACAACGCGGCGATGGGAGGCTCACTCTCTGCGGATGGCACACGCGTCGCGTTGTTTGTCGAGGTGGATGATCTCGACGCAACGGAGAAGGCGATCGCCGGAGCGCCCATTGTCATGCCGCGACGCACCACGTTCTACGGGACCAATGAGTTCGGCGTCACCGATCCGGGCGGTCACCCAATCATCTTCGCGCAACAGGTGGCGCAGTAACACTGCGCTGCGGCGATGAAGTCGCGCCTTACTTGACTTTACTGATCAGCGCATCGTCCGCGAGCACGCCAAGGCTTATTCCGATCGCGAGCGCTGCGCCCGCGCCACCCACAGGAATACCAGCTTTGGCGAGCGCGAGTAGCGCGCCGAATCCGAGCACCAACGACGTCAGAAGTTTGTCGATGCTCGTAAGAAAAACGTATTCGAGGAGGCGGCCCAGCTGCCCGTGCCGCGTATTACTCACGTCCTTTGCGGTGTCCGCTTCTTTCTTGCGCGCCGTTAGGCTTTTGACGATGTATCCCAGAAGCACACCGATCATGCCCGCACCGAGGAATATCATTTGAGAGGTTGTGTATTTCACCTCGACTGTTTCAGACCAAAGACTGGACGCTGTATCGGTGCCAGCGCCGACCGTGCGATACTGCGCGTTGAACACAAATTGTCGGTTATCGCGAGTGTTGTCCCTTGTTCGGTCTCGCACCGAGTCCGCGGCAGTGCGCTCCAGCGTCCAGCACGACCCTCGAGATCGCTGCAACTCTGTCGGCGCCGCAACGCGGAATTGGAAGGTCACTGCGCTTCCGGCGGTAAGTGCCTGAAGGAATGCAGACCCGTCAGTATTTGCGCGGTAGCCGCTTAGCCCAGGCATCGCCGCCGCACGAATGCAGAAGTTCTCTGGCGCAGTGGGCAAAATCGCGAGTGACTCGAGCCGTTTGTCCGTTTCGACACGGACGAGGATTTCAAAGACTTTTCCTTTCTCGGCTGTCGCAACAGTCGGTGTGATCTTGATCTTGGGCTGGCTACTGCCGCGAGCCGGCACATTCGAAGCTAATGCCGCGAGAAATATCAGAATCGCTTGGCGGGGCAGCATCTGGTCCTCGAGCTGAAACGGTGGTCTCTAAGCCGCTTGCGCCTAACGCGCGCGGAATCATCCCCTCAGTTCACTGCGCCCTTCAGTTTTTGAATTCCCTTCGCGACGGCGTCGCGCTCATCGCGTAGCTTCCCGCTCCACATCTCGATGAAGCGATAGAGATCCGCCGAGAGCAGCAAGCTCGCGTTTCTTCGCTTGTACGTATTGTTGCGGAATGTGAGCCCGACCTGACCGATCTTGCTTACGTGCAGCACCCACCCTGGTTCACGGCGCTCTTCGGTCGGCAGCGTGTACGCATATGCGAAGCCCCAGTGAAACGAGCGCGATGAATTGTAGAACAGCAGCCCGGCGATCTCAGTTGTGAGGGACGGACGGTTTCCAATACTGTCGCGAACTGCCAGCGTCGGAAGCACGTGCACAGCGATGAGCTGCACGCGAGGAGGCTCGAGCATCGAGCGGCAGAATCCGCACCAACCGTTCAGCAGCAATTCGAGCGGCGTGAGCGAGTAGCCGAGACGCTCGAAGTTGTCCCAGCGCTGGGCGCGTGCGGCGAGGACTCTTCGCGTTTGCGCTCGCGCATCGCTGCCACCGAAGTCCGCCACCTTGCGAGCGAGCAGTGCGGTCCAGCAAACCGCGCGCGCTGTTGCGAGTGTCGTCTGACCTTCTCTAAGCGCAACCGCGCTGTCAGGCTCCGCTCCGTTGATGAGCCATGCTTCCCCTGGGTCTCCGACAGTAATCTCGAACCATCGAGCGGTTGTTCCTTCGTTGCGCAGAAACGCAGGGTCGCTGTCCAAGCGATTCAGCTCGCTCCTCTGGCGCTCCAACAGGCGAACCATGCGCTGCGACGTACTGGATTCGATGCCGGTCGCGAGTGTATCCCACAGCGCGCGCACGGAGTCGCCTAACGCGGTGAACTCGAGTGCGGTCTGCGCAAGGAGCATCCGCGCCCATGCCTGATCCGGCGTGCGGCGATGTAGGGCCACGCCGAGTTCGTTGACGGGTCGCAGGGCAAGCGTGTCGCCGAGGCACTCGAGCTTGAGTTGTTGCCGCGTCACACCCTGCGCCAACAAAGGCGCTGCGCCGATAGCGCTAGTCGTCAGCGAGACCTTCAACCAGCGAGCTGCACGCATCGACGGCCTCCTTCACTGCTTTGAAAAAGCTGATCCCCTTGGTCACCCACTCGTCCAACCCCTTGGTTGCTTCGAAAGGGCCGTCACGGATTGCCGCCAACTGCTTGCGCAAGGTCGCGATCGCCGCGGCGCAATCAGGCGGCAGAATCGGCGGGAATGCTGCGATCGCCTCGGCCTCTTTCGCTGGGCTGATCGCGTCCGCGTCCAGCACGGCTCGAAAGAACGGGATGTGAACACGCGGATTCGCGAGGTAGTGCGTGTAGCCGTGCGTATTCGCTTGGTGGATGTGATCGACGTCATCAATCAGGCGATAGCGATTCCCCCAGTTCGCCGGTGCCGTAAATCGCTGGAAGAAGCAAAAGGGATCGAGCTTATGCCGCGCGTTGATGAAGCGTCGTAGATAGTTCTTCTTGTTAGGCGACCACGGAGGCGCCGTCTGCGGACGTACGCACGTAGAGAGCGAATCGATATCGATGAGAGGGGTCGGGCCGAGACGCGAAACGTTCGCGAGCGTCGTCAGGCATTCGATCGATCGTTTCTCTGCGCTGAACGGGACGAACTCCGGCAGGCGTGCTTCGCCAACGATCGCGAGCACGTCGCTCATCACGATCGTGCCTTGGCTGTGGCAAAGAATAGAAACGTCGAGCTGGGCGGTTTCGGGTGTGGACCTGAGATGATCGTCCCAAGCGTCGAGGAACTGCTTGATCACAACTTCCCGCACTCGGTCGTGCACAATTGGGCTTCCGCGGTAGAGCACCGGGTCGAGCAAGGTCTCCCATACGAAGCCTGTGGTCTCGTGCGGAAGTTGACCGACACCTAGCTCTGTAAGCGTGTCATCGAGCTTTATTCCGTTGTCTCTTGCAAACTGGTCTAGCTTCTCTCGTTCGCGGCCCCACGGCTCAATCGTTTTGTCGAACACGGGGTCGTAGCAGATCTCTTCGATCTTCACGCGGGCGCGGAAGGGCTGCTCCTCAGCGTCGAATGGCGGGTACTGCGAAAGCGCGAGGTCGAGAAAGTCGACGAGAGCCTTCGACCAGCCGGGCAGGTTGTCCCCCATCCCGTGAACCACGAAAAGTAGCTTCGGCATCCGCCCTCCCTCCCTTGGCGAAAGCAGCCGACTGACGACATTCCGGGAACGTCGTGGCGCGCAGGCGCTTCGCCTGGTCTAAGCGGGAGTCAACATTGGCGCGTCAAGCACAAATGGGGGATACCGATTGGGAAGTCCCGGTTACTCAATGTAACGCTCTCTCGTCCGCTGACTCGCTCCGGACGTCTTTGGGCGCACAAGTCGCGCCGCGACATCTCGTTAGGCGACGAAGCGCCGCGCCAATTGCGCCAGACGCTCGTCCCCTGCTTCGAGCGCCTCCGTCATGATGCGCCGGACGTGCACGCGAAGGCGCTGCTCGCCCCAGTAGTAACCAGTCGCGCGCTCCGCCGCTTCCGTATCGCCCTCGCGCGCCGCTTCGAGAAGCACACGCGCAGCCGCCTCGTCGAAGCCCGGATCTTCTCGATCAGGGAGACCGAAGTCCTTATCGATCGGGTCGTTTGGATCTTCGCGGGCAAAAGCGCGAGACATGGCTCAGCTCTTCTTAGGCCTTAGCTGGGGGACGGGGAACGCGCGCCGCGTGACTCTGCTAAATTCTGCTAGTAACTCGCACTGTCGTACGGCCCATTCCATCAAATGGCTTCACACCCGAACTCGTTCAATAGTCGCGCTGAACTCACTGTCGGCGATAGCCGCTACACTATCTATCGCTTCGACGCGTTGCGGAATATCCGCGGGAATACAGTCGACCGACTTCCCTTCTCGCTCAAGATCCTGCTGGAAAACCTCCTCCGCGGCGAAGACAACGCGTTCGTCCACGCGCGCGATATCGAGGCGTTGGCCACGTGGGACGTGCGCGCCGGCGTCGAGAAGGAGATTGCCTTCCGCACGAGTCGCGTGCTGCTGCAGGACTTTACAGGGGTTCCATGCGTCGTCGACCTCGCGGCGATGCGCGATGCGATCGTCGCGTTAGGCGGCGACGCCAAGCGTATCAATCCGCTGCAGCCTGTCGATCTCGTCATCGATCACTCGGTTCAGGTCGACCAGTACGGCTCGGACGCCGCGTTCCTTATCAACGTCGGCCTCGAGTTCGAGCGCAATCGCGAGCGCTACGAGTTCCTGCGTTGGGGACAGAACGCGCTGGCGAACTTCCGCGTCGTTCCTCCGGGCACAGGCATCTGCCATCAGGTCAACCTCGAGTACCTCGGTCGCGTCGTCTTCACATCGACAGTGGACGGAAGGGCGGTCGCCTACCCCGATTCGCTCGTCGGCACGGACTCGCACACCACGATGATCAACGGACTAGGTGTGCTCGGCTGGGGCGTCGGCGGGATCGAAGCCGAAGCCGCGATGCTGGGCCAGCCCGTCTCGATGCTGATTCCCGAAGTGGTCGGTTTCAAGCTGCACGGACGCCTGCCGTTAGGCGCCACGGCGACGGACCTCGTTCTCACCGTCACGGAGATCCTGCGCAAGAAAAAGGTCGTCGGCAAGTTTGTCGAATTCTTTGGCGCCGGATTGTCCTCACTCTCGCTGGCCGATCGCGCAACGATCGCCAACATGGCGCCGGAGTACGGCGCCACGATGGGCTTCTTCCCCGCCGACACCGAAACGCTGCGCTACTTGCGCCTAACGGGACGCAGCGAGCAGCATGTGCGTCTCGTCGAGGCGTACACCAAGGAACAGGGTCTCTTCCGCACGGACGCGTCGGCGGATCCCGTTTTTTCGGATCTGGTTGAGCTCGATCTCGGGACCGTGGAACCGAGCCTCGCCGGTCCCAAACGGCCGCAGGATCGTGTTCCACTCAAAAACTCGCGGGAGATGTACCTCACCGCGCTCGATGCGGAGCTCGCGCGCATCGCTCAGTCAGCGACCGTTGTGCCCCCGACTGCGACCGCGCTCGCTCCAGCCAGCCAGGGCGCCACAATGGTGGCCGAAGGAGCACCTGTCACGACGACACCGCCCAAGATCTCCATCGAGATGAATGGCGAGGCCTGCCACATCACGCACGGCTCGGTCGTCATCGCGGCGATCACCAGCTGCACGAACACTTCGAATCCAAGCGTGATGCTGGCGGCGGGAATGCTCGCGCGCAACGCCGTCGCACGCGGGCTCAAGTCGAAGCCGTGGGTCAAGACGTCGCTCGCGCCGGGCTCCAAAGTCGTCAAGGACTACTTCGAGAAGGCCAACGTACAGCCCGCGCTGGACGCGTTAGGCTTCCAGATCGTCGGCTACGGCTGCACCACGTGCATCGGGAATTCGGGCCCGCTTCCCGAAGCCATCTCCAAGGGCGTGGATGAAGGAAAGCTCGTCGTGGCGTCCGTCCTCTCGGGGAATCGCAACTTCGAGGGCCGCATCAATCCGCAGACACGCTTCAACTACCTCGCATCGCCGCCGCTCGTGGTCGCCTACGCCCTCGCCGGGCGCATGGACATCGATTTCGAGCGCGAGCCGTTAGGCCTCGGCCAGAACGGTCCCGTTTTCCTACGTGAGATCTGGCCATCGCCGAAGGACGTGGAAGACGAAATCCTGCGCTCCGTCAAATCCGAGATGTTCCAAACGCGCTACGCGGACGTCTTCACTGGCGACGACGAATGGCGCGCGCTGCCGGTTCCGACCGGGGATCGTTATGCGTGGGACCCTGGTTCCACGTACGTCAAGCAGCCGCCCTTTTTCGACGCGATCAGCGCGACCGCGCCCGGGATCAAAGCGATTGCTGGGGCGCGCGTGTTAGGCATGTACGGCGACTCCATCACGACAGACCACATCTCGCCGGCCGGTTCGATCGCCGAGAAGAGTCCGGCGGGACAGTGGCTGCTCGCCCAGCACGTTCAGAAGAAGGACTTCAATTCGTACGGCGCACGCCGCGGCAATCATGAAGTCATGATGCGCGGCACGTTCGCGAATATCCGGCTGCGCAATGAGCTCGCCGGCGGCAAAGAAGGCTGGTGGACGCGCACCGAGCCTAACGCTGAACCGGTTGCAGTCTACGATGCGGCGATGGAGTACGTGCATAGTGGCGTCCCGTTGTTCGTCATCGCAGGAAAGGAGTACGGCACGGGCTCCTCGCGCGACTGGGCGGCCAAAGGCACCGCGCTGCTGGGCGTCCGCGCTGTCCTGGCCGAGTCGTTCGAACGCATCCACCGTTCGAATCTCGTGGGCATGGGGGTGCTGCCACTCGAATTCACGGAGGGCGATACGCGGCTCTCGTTAGGTCTCACCGGCTTCGAGACGTATTCCATCCCGGGACTCACCGAGGACATGAAGGCGCGCGCCAAGCTTACACTCGTCGCGACGGCAGCCGACGGGACAACGAAGCGCTTCGCCGTCCGCTCACGCATCGACACGCCGGAAGAGCTCAACTACTACAAGCACGGCGGAATCCTCCCGTACGTGCTGCGGCTCCTGGCCAAGCGCTGAGACAGCCAGACACGCGCGTCGTCCTGATTGCCAACCCCGCGGCCGGCGGCGGCCGCGCGGCGCGTCTTCTTCCGCTCGTTCAGCAACGCCTCGAAGCCCGTGGCGGTCGCGGCGCGCACAACTCCTGCCGTATCGGTGATGAACGGACACTGGCACGCAAGATGGCGCTATCGGGCGCCACGACAATAGTCGCGTTAGGCGGCGATGGCACATGGAGCAACGTCGCTCGCGGTATTCTTGACGCGGGCAGCGATTCCCGCTTGGCCTTGCTGGCCGGTGGTACGGGTAACGACCTAGCGCGCAATGTGGGCGTGCCGGCGCACGACATCGATGCCACGCTCGCGTTAGCCTTTGGAGACAGCGATCGACGCATCGATGTGGGCTACGCCAACGACACGGCTTTCGTGAATTCGTTCGGCGTGGGGTTTGACGTCGCCGTGATCGAGGCGCTGGCGCGCGGCGGACCCTCGTTAGGCCGCTCCGCGTACTTCACGACGGCGGCACGCATGCTCTGGCGCTATCGGGCAATGCCGGCGACGCTCGACGGACTCAGCGCACCGCGGCGATACCTTGTCGCCGTGATCGGCAACGGTGCGCGCTTCGGCGGCGGTATGCTTTTGGCGCCCGGAGCGATGATCGATGACGGTGTGCTGGACCTGATTGCCGTACGCGACAAACCGCCGCTGCGGCGTCTATGGACGTTGCTCGCGGCTGCGCGCGGGAAACATCTCGGCATGGCAGGCGTCGAGCACCGTACCGCCGCCGCATTCACGCTGCGCTTCGAAACTCCGCCACTGTTCGAAGTGGACGGTGAGCTGGTTCAATCCGAGAGCTCCTCCATCAGCATCCGCTGCGAGACACGCTGTCTCCGCATCTGCGCTCCGTAAAAGCTCTCACCGCGGACGAACGCGAACAAAAGCACGCACTCACACGGAGTTTTTGAGAAATAACCACTCTGATGTTCGGCTCTTGTCCGCGTGCGTCCGCGGTGAAAAGCCGTTAAAGCAAATCGCGGTGAGCAGCAAAGGGGGTAGCTGCCCACCGCGATGGTACGATCCGCCTTGTGTCGAATCGCTACCGCTGGACGTGAATCGTCGAGCCGATAATTCCGCCTAACAACCCACCAGCCGCCGCACCAATCACCGCACCCTTCAACCGATCACGGCTCGTCGTGGCGCCGATAATCGCACCAGCCGTCGCGCCGAGAATCGCGTCCTGCTTCGTGTTCGTCCGTGCCGGACCCGCCCCACCGCCGCCTACGCTACCGCCACTCGACGGCACACGCTGAATCACCGGCACGTTACGATATACAACCTGCTGCGGCGCTTGCTGCGGATAGTACTGCGGCTGCTGGCCGTATGGGTTGTAACCGTAGGGCTGAGCGTAGCCGGGCTGCATGCCGTAACCCATCTCCATTGGCGACGTGTACGGCATTCCGTACGGCCGCATCTGCGACGCAAGCGATAAGTCCGAACGGAGCGACTCATCTATTGCCGGCTGCGACCCACCGCACGCGGCAAGCACAGCCACTGAAACAACCGAAAGCACTTTGACAAAGCTGCGCATTGGGAAGCTCCTATTAGTTGGTTCCGTTGCAACCGTATTAGGGGCATCGTGCGTGCCGTGACCTAAGTGCCCTATTCCCAACGCAATCGCTCTGTAATGTCCATTTTCTTACTCGGCCGTTGTCTCCTACCGATGTCAGCGCGACTCGAGCATTGCATCTGAGCGTTCATACACGGATCGTATAGGGCGCCTTCACGGAGACTAAATGAACCGTCGCTTGGCTGTCGCGGCTACAATGGCCGCGCTCGGCAGCGCTGCCGTTCCACAGGCCCTCATGGCTCAAGAAAAACCGCCGGAAACCGGACCCAAAGTTGGAGCTGTCGCGCCAGACTTCGCTCTTCCGGGCGCTACGCGATATGGCCTGCTGAAGAATCCCGTTAGGCTCTCAGACTACAAAGGAGAGACTGTTGTCCTCGCGTTCTTCTTCAAAGCTCGAACGCGTGGTTGAACGGTCCAAATGGAG
>CBQVAZ010000054.1:0-12194 GCA_967720205.1 uncultured Gemmatimonadaceae bacterium
CAAAGCACCTATGACATCACGACTCGTGAGATCCCTGATTCTCGCCTGGTTCGCGGCGCCGACCGTGTTCGCCCAGACGACGCCGAGCCCAGTCGCCCGACTGGCGATTTCACCCGCCACGCGAACTGTGAGTGCCGGCGACACCGTTCGTTTCACGGCACAGGCGCTCGATGCCCAGGGGAATCCAGTCTCCGGCGTGCGCGTGCGATTCAGCATGCTTCGCGGTGAAGGCGGCGAGATGGATTCTGCCGGCTTGCTCATTACCGGGTCGACTGGCGTTATCGCGGCGACGGCATCGGCCATCATTCCAGGTCAGCGTCCGCGCATTGAGCGCTTCGAGGTGCGCATTATGCCAGGGCCTGCGGCGCGCCTCGAGGTCACACCGCAGCCGACCAAGCTCGTGGCCGGTCAGCGTCTTTTGCTTTCGGCGAAGTCGTGGTCGGCTCAGAACGACGAGCGCAAGAACGACGGGTACACATATACGTCCTCGCAGCCGAGCATCGTGCGAGCAAGCTCGGACGGTGTGTTGACGGCGCTCGCACCTGGCCGCGCGACAGTCACCGTCGCGGCAGGGAAGGCGACGAAGGCGCTGGCGATCCAGGTAGTGCCTAACAACTTGACGTCGCTGGAGCTCACGCCGCCTCGCACGCGCGCGCGTCAGGGCGACGTGATGCGCTTCGCCGTCACGGCCAAGACTGCAGGCGGCCAGAGCGTCACGGGCCTAACGCCGCAGTGGTCGATGACCGGCGGAGAGGGGCTCATCGAACCGGACGGCGCCTTCGTCGCATACAATCCGGGGCGCTACACGGTGACGGCAACGCTGGGGAACCGTTCCGCCGAATCGGTCGTGACGATCGAAGACCGGGACGTTAGGCGCGCCGTCTCCGTCGTGAGCCGCATCCCTCGCACAGCGTTCACGACGGCCGAGGTGTGGGTGCACCCGAACGGGCGCGTCGCATACCTCGGCACGCACGGCGGCGGCGACAGATTCTATAGCATCGACATCTCGAATCCCGCGAGTCCGGTGATCGTCGACTCGGTCGTGATGAACACACGGCTCGTGAACGACATCATGACAGATGCGGCGGGGAAGGTGCTCGTCGCGACGCGCGAAGGTGCGGCCGACCGCAAGAACGGCATCGTGATCTGCACACTCGACGATCCGCTGCATCCCAAAGTTATCAGCGAATTCACAGAAGGCGTCACGGCGGGCGTGCACTCGGCGTTCGTCTTTACGCAGCCGAAATTCGGCACGCACGTCTACCTAACGAATGACGGAACTGGCGCCGTCAACATCATCGACATCAACGATCCGGCGAAGCCGAAGCAAGTCGGCACGTGGACGACGCCGCGCGCGAGTGAAGGGCGCTATTTACACGACGTCGATGTGCAGGACGGACTGCTCTACGGCAGCTGGTGGAACGACGGCCTCGTGATCCTCGATATCGGGAATGGCATCAAGGGCGGTAGCCCGAGCAATCCAGTCTTCGTGTCGCAGTACAAGTACGATCTGAACGAGATGTACCGCGAAGTCGAGATCGTGAGCGGTGCTGGACATACACGCGGCACGCACACGGCGTGGCGTCACAAGAACTACGTGTTCATCGCCGACGAGGTGTATCGCGCGAGTGACGTCAAGGGCGCGAAGGACGCATCAGCGAATCGCATGTACGGCAACATGCAGGTGATCGACGTGTCCGACATCATGCACCCGAAGCCCGTCGCCTACTACAAGCCGGAGAATGGCGGCGTGCATAACGTTTGGATCGCCGGCGATACGCTCTACATGGGCGCGTACGATGGTGGCTTCCGCGCATTCGACATCACCGGCGAGTTGCGCGGCGATCTGCGCGCTCAGGGGAGAGAGATCGCGTCGCTGAGCACGGCAGACATGGACGGCAAAATCAAAAACGCCGCTCAGACGTGGGGCGTGGTCGTGAAAAACAACCTCGCCTACGTGAACGATTTCAATAACGGGTTGTGGATCATCAAGATCGAGCCGAGAACCCAGGTCGTGCCTTAGTAAAGCGGAAGAACAAAAGCGCAGTCGAGTCCGCCCGGCAGAAATGTCGGGCGGCTGTATTTTGAGGAGTCAAAAAGCACGGAGAATCTGTGGAGCACGTTCGCGGCATTCACCACATCACTTGTATTTCAGGCGACGCGCAGGAGAATCTCGACTTCTATACAGGCGTGATGGGGATGCGGCTCGTAAAGCGCAGCGTCAATCAGGACGCGCCCGACACGTACCATCTGTTTTATGCCGACGCGGAAGGTCGGCCCGGGACCGATCTCACCTTCTTCCCATGGCCGGGAATGCCAGCGGCGCGCGGCGGCATCGGCCTAACGATGGAAGTCGATCTCGCCGTTCCGTCCGGATCGCTCGGCTATTGGGCGGATCGCCTCGAGAAGAATGGTGTGAAGATCGGCGAGCCAGTCACGCGCTTCGGCGAGCGGACGCTCACCGCGACGGACCCACACGGTCTGCCCATCGCGCTTGTCGAGACCGACTCGCGCGAGGATTTCGCGCCGTGGGCAGCCAGTCCTGTCGCCGAGTCGCGCCAGGTTCGCGGCCTGCACGGGGTGCGCGCGTGGGAGCGAGATCTCGCTCCCACCACGCAATTCCTCAGCGGCGCGCTCGGCTTCACCGCGTTAGGCGAAGAAGACGGCTGGACGCGCTATCAAGTAGCCGGCGGCGGATCGGGACGCGTCATCGATCTTGCGCCAAGGCCTAACGTTGCGCGCGGTTCGTGGGGCGTCGGCGGCGTGCATCACGTCGCCTGGCGCGCCCCGGACGACAGCATCCAACAAGCGCTGAGAGAACAGGCGCATGCAGCCGGCCGGCGACCGACGCCGGTGATCGATCGCTTCTGGTTCAAGTCCGTCTACTTCACCGAGCCAGGCGGCGTCCTCTTCGAGATCGCCACCGATGGTCCAGGCTTCGGCATCGACGAAGACATGACGTCACTGGGCGATCGCCTGATTTTGCCGCCGTGGATGGAGCCGCAGCGAACGGAGATCGAAATGGGTCTTCCGCCTCTCCGAGTCGCGAAGGTCGCGGCGCGAGGCGCGGAGTCGTAGTGGCGACGCAGGCGCGCGACCTCGTCTTCACGCACCGCTTCGTTTCCGGATCCGACCCGACAACGCTCCTTCTCCTGCATGGAACCGGCGGCAACGAGGACGACCTCCTGCCGCTGGGCCGCGAGCTGGCGCCTAACGCTTCGCTCCTATCCCCGCGCGGCCGAGTGCTGGAACGCGGAATGCCCCGCTTCTTCAGGCGCCTCGCTGAAGGCGTCTTCGATCAGCAGGACCTCGCGCTCAGGACCGACGAACTAGCGGGGTTCGTTGCCGCTGCCTCTTCGCAATACAAATTCGACGCCGGCCGAGTGATCGCAGTCGGCTACTCGAACGGCGCGAACATCGCGGCGAGCGTGTTGCTCAAACATCCGCGTGTCTTGTCTGGGGCCGTGCTGTTCCATCCGATGGTGCCGTTCGAACCGGCGCCGCTACCCAGCCTTCCAGGGACGCCTGTCTTCATGTCGGCTGGAACGGCCGATGCGATGGTTCCGCGCCCGCTCACCGAGCGCTTGGCTGAATTGCTTCGCGCTTCCGGAGGACGTGTTACAGTTCACTGGGAGAATGGCGGACACGAACTGTCGCGTTCAGAAGTAGATGCGGCGCGCGCCTGGCTCTCACAAGCGAGTATCCCAAACAAATGAGCGAATCGCTCGTCCAGAGCGCGCCTAACGCGCTCAGTGCATCCGATACGGCGTGGATGCTCGTCGCCACGGCACTCGTTCTTCTGATGACGCCTGCGCTCGCCCTTTTCTATGGCGGGCTCGTTCGCGCCAAGAACGCGCTGAACACGATGATGATGAGCATCGCGTCGCTGGGTGTTGTCGGTCTCGTGTGGGCGATCGTGGGATACTCGTTCGCGTTCTCGAGCGGCAACCAGTGGATCGGCGGCGTGGACCACTTGGTCCTGCGTGGCGTGAATGTCGATGCGAGAGGCTCGATCCCGCATGTCCTCTTCATGGCGTATCAGGGGACCTTCGCGATCATCACGGCTGCGTTGATTTCGGGCGCTCTCGTCGAGCGGATGCGGTTCAGCGCGTATCTGCTGTTTATCGCGCTGTGGGCTGCACTGGTCTACGCGCCCGTCGCGCACTGGGTTTGGGGAGGCGGTTGGCTCGGTCGCGCTGGTGTTCTCGATTATGCAGGCGGAACTGTCGTTCACGTGAACGCTGCCGCGGCAGCACTCGCAGCCGCCCTGGTGTTAGGTCCGCGGCGCGATTACGGCCGCCAAGCGCTCCTCCCGCACAACGTGCCATACGTGCTTCTGGGAGCCGCGCTGCTCTGGTTCGGATGGTTCGGCTTCAACGCTGGCAGTGCACTCGGCGCCAACACCGGGGCTGCCCTCGCGTTCGTCAACACATTCCTCGCGCCGATGGCAACGCTGGTTGCATGGATGGGCCTCGACATCGTGCGCACAGGAAAAGCGACGGCTGTAGGCGCGGCAACCGGGATCGTCGTTGGACTCGTCGCCATCACTCCAGCCGCGGGCTTTGTGTCGCCTGCGAGCGCAATCGTCATCGGAGCGTTGGCGGCGCTGCCGAGCTATTTCGCGATTCTGTATCGTGCCCGCACAGCGCTGGACGATTCGTTGGACGTCGTCGCCGCCCACGGCGTCGGCGGTGCGACTGGCGCGCTGCTCACGGGCGTCCTCGCAAGCGCTGCCTGGGGCGGAACCGATGGGGCGCTGGCCGGGAACGTCGGCCAACTAGGACGCCAACTGCTAGGTCTCGTCGTGGTGGCCGCGTACAGCGGCGCGCTGACTTTCGTGTTGATCAAAGCGGTATCGCTCGCGCTTCCGCTGCGAACCGTCACGCGCGCGGAGCGGACTGGCCTCGACATCACCGAGCACGGAGAGGAGGCCTACTCGCACGATGAAGGGACGGTGCTTGTACTGCCTACGGCTGAGAAGGAACCGGCGGCTAGCCTCCACTCGGTGCTGGAGAGCTCAGCATGAAGCTGATCGTTGCTATCGTGCGACCAGAACGAGCAAACGAGGTGCTCGAGGCGCTGTTCCGGGCAGAAGTGCGAGGATTCACGGTTTCCCGCGTTCGCGGCCATGGCGGCGAGACTGAACCCGTTGAGACGTATCGCGGTACAACGGTGAAGATGGAGCTGCGCGAGAAGGTGCGCTTCGAAATCGGCGTATCCGACCATTTCGTGGAGCCCACCGTGCGGGCGATACTCGATTCGGCGCGCACGGGAGAGGTGGGGGACGGCAAGATCTTTGTCGTTCCGGTCGAACGCGTCTATCGGATTCGAACCGGTGACATAGACGAGATGGCGGTGACCCCGCCGATTCCCGCGACGGAATGACGGGTTCCGTCAGGGCCGCCTAACGCGGGTACCAGGCCGCCTCTGCCGGCGGATGTAAGACGTCTGTCGGGGTGCGGCTGGTGACATTGACGCCGCCACTCCTCGCGGCTCAACGTTCAGGCTCCGCCGATTCCGCTAAATCCGAACAGGTTTTGCTTTTGACTTTAGGGAAATCACGATTCTCTCTTTGGAGTAATTGAACATGCTGTGGACCCTGGCTCTGATGCTCCAGGCCGCGCAGCCGCGCGTCGTCATTACACCGGCCCAGCCCGTTGTCGTCGCGGGCGATACGCTCCGGCTTCGGGCACAAGTCGTTGACGCATCGGGTCAGCCGATGGCGAACGTCCGCGTGCGCTTTCAGATCGGCGGCCCATCGTTCGAGGGGACAGTCGATAGCACTGGGCTCGTGAACTCTGGCGCTGCCGGTGTGCTGCCGGTTGTCGCGAGCGCGGTCATTCCGGGTTCACGGCCAATCGTGCAGCGCATCGAGGTGCGCATGGTCGCGGGTCCAGCGACGCGCGTCTCCATCTCACCGCAGCCCAAGCGCATGGCGGCGGGCCAGCGTTTGCGCCTCGACGCCAAGGTCTTTTCGGCCGCAGGCGATCAGCGCGACGATCGCATCGAGTGGCGCAGCTCGGCGCCTAACGTGATCTTCGTGACTGATGCCGGGATTATCACCGCCGGCACTGCGGGGCGCTCGACGGTAACAGCCACGGCTGGGAACGCGCGCGGCACCATGGAGATCACCGTGCTGCCCGGTCGCGCGAGCCGAGTGACCCTAACGACGGCGACGGCACGCGCGAGGACTGGGGACGTCGTCCGCTTCCGTACCGATGTGCGTGACAGCGCCGGTAAAGCCCTCGAGGGCCTAACGCCGCTGTGGCTCTTCGCGCCAGGGAAGGGAGAGATCGACGCCGAGGGTGCCTTCGTCGCCTACGAGCCCGGGACGTATACGGTGCGCGCCGATTTCGGCACGGCGAGCGGTGAGGCAACGATCAACGTGAGCGAACGCGATGTGCGTCGCAAAGCGACCGTCGTCGGTCAGGTCGTGCGCACGCAATTCCCAACGGCTGAAGTCTGGGTGCACCCGAACGGCAAAGTCGCGTACCTCGGCACGCATCTGGGAGGCGACAGATTCTATGCCATCGATGTGTCGAATCCGGCGAGCCCGGTCATCGTCGACTCGCTCGTCGACAACTTCCGCATCGTGAACGACATCATGACGACCGCGGACGGCAAGTATCTCGTGTACACACGCGAAGGGGCGGACAACCGCGTGAACGGCATCGGGATCGCGTCTGTTGAAGATCCGCTGCATCCCAAGAAGATCGCCGACTTCTCGCAAGGCGTGACGTCGGGCGTGCACTCGGCGTTCGTGTACACGCAGCCCGTGCACGGCACGCACGTGTACCTAACGAATGACGCAACCGGCGCGCTGCACATCATCGACATCAACAACCCACGCGAACCGAAGGAAGTCTCCACGTGGCGTACGCCGCGCAAGTTCGGCGACGCGGGGCGGCAGCTGCACGACGTGGACGTGCAGGACGGCCTGCTGTATGGCAGCTACTGGAACGACGGCTTGATCATTCTCGACATCGGCAACGGGATCAAAGGCGGCAGTCCCAAAAACCCCCAGATCGTGTCGCAGTACAAGTACGATCTGGACAAGCTCTATAAGGATGTAGAGCTGGAAGGAGGGAAGGGGTTCATTCGCGGCACGCATACAGCGTGGCGCAGTCGGAACTACGTGTTCATCGCTGACGAGGTATTCGGCCTCGATGCGATCGGCGCGCTATTTCAAGGGAAGCCGTCGCAGGCGCACGGCCGGCTGCAGGTGATCGACGTCAGCGACATCATGAATCCGAAGTCGGTGGCGTGGTACGAGCCTGAGTACGGCGGGGTGCATAACGTGTGGGTGACGGGGGACACGCTATATATGGGGGCGTACAACGCTGGCTTCCGCGCGTTCGACATTTCTGGGGAGCTGCGCGGCGACTTGCGGGCGCAGGGCCGCGAGATCGCGCATGTGAATCCCGCGGACGCCAAGGGCTTCGTGCCTAACGTGGCGATGACGTGGGGCGTGGTTGTGAAGAACAACCTCGCTTACATCAACGATTTCAATTCGGGGCTTTGGATAGTTCGACTCGAGCCCAAAACTCAGGTGGTTCCGTAGGTCCAAGATCAGAGGTCAGAGGTCAAAGCAAACATGATTGGACTCTTCCTGTTGCTCGCTGTGCAGCAGACGCAGCCAGCACCTCCGCAATCGCCGGTTGCACGGTTAGTCGTCACGCCCGCGAATCCAGTCATGAATGCCGGCGACACGTTGCGTCTCAGTGCGCAGGCACTGGACGCCGACGGCAAGCCAGTACCTAACGCGACCGTACGCTTCCGCGCCGCAGGTGGCGGCTTCGAGGCGGAAGTCGATTCGTTAGGTCTTGTCACCTCGGGAGCGACGGGTAATGTGCCAGTGGCCGTCGTGGCCACGGTGAGCGGCGCGCGTCCGAAGGTGGAGATGGTGACCGTGCGCATGGTAGCAGGTCCGGCGGCGCGCGTGGTTCCGTCCATGAACGAGGTGCGCCTGGCGACAGGACAGCGGTTCCGTCTCGACGGGCGCATCTACTCGCGCACAGGCGACGAGCGCACCGGTGAGCGTGTGACGTGGACGAGCGCCGAGCCTAACGTGGCGCGCGTGGACGCGGACGGCATGGTCGTCGCTGGGAATGCAGCTGGACGCACGACGGTCACGGCTCGTGCCGGTGATGCATCCGCTCGCGTACCCGTCGAGGTGGTCGCCCAGCGAGTGTCGTCGCTCACGCTGGAGCCGGCGCGCATCGATGCGCGCCAAGGTGACGTCATCACGTTCCGTCCGGTTGCGCGCGGGGCGCAGGGCGCCGAGATCCGCGGCCTGAGCACGAGCTGGAGTTTTTCACCGGGTCAAGGGATGATCGACCAGCTCGGCAAGTTCGTGGGATACGAGCCTGGCGAGTATCTCGTCACGGCGACGCAAGGCGGCCGCAGCGCGACAGCGCTCGTTAGGCTCGCCGATCGCGACGTGCGCAGACCGATGGAAGTCGTCGGCCGGCTGCCACGCACACGCTTTCGCACCGAAGAGCTGTGGATCCATCCCGATGGCAAGCATGCCTATCTGGGCTCGGGACGCGGCGGCGACGTGATGTATGCCATCGACATCAGCAATCCAGCGAAGCCGGCGGTTACCGATTCGATCGTCGCAAATACGCGGCGCGTGAACGACATCATGACGACGCCGGACGGCAAGTTCCTCGTCTTCACGCGCGAGGGCGCGGCCGATCGCAAAAACGGCATTGTGATCTGTTCGCTGGAGGATCCGGCACACCCCAAGCCAATCTCGGAATTCACGGAGGGCGTCACCGCCGGTGTGCACTCCGCGTTCGTGTACGCGCAGCCGACGCACGGCACGCACGTATACCTAACGAATGATGGCACGGGCGCGCTGCACGTCATCGACATCAACGATCCGTATCATCCGAAGGAAGTCGCCCAGTGGCGCACGCCAAAGCCTTTCGGCGACGCGGGACGCTCGTTGCACGACATCGACGTGCAGAACGGGCTGTTGTACGCGAGCTACTGGAACGACGGCCTCGTCGTGCTCGACGTCGGCAACGGGCTAAAGGGAGGGAGCCCAAGCAAACCGCAGCTCGTATCGCAGTTCAAGTACGACCTGAACGCGCTATATAAGGATGTAGAACAGACCGGGGGGCCGGGATTCATTCGCGGTACGCACACAGCGTGGCGACACAAGAACTTTGTGTTTATCGCGGACGAGGTCTTTGCGGCGCGCGAAGTCCAAGGCGCGAAGGATGCGTCGGCGACGCGCGCGTACGGTCGGCTTCAAGTGATCGACGTGAGCGACCTGGAACATCCGCGCTCGGTCGCATGGTACGAGCCGGAGTACGGCGGCGTGCATAACGTGTGGGTCGCTGGCGATACGCTCTACATCGGGGCGTACGAAGCTGGCTTCCGGGCGTTCGACGTGTCCGGCGATTTGCGCGGCGACCTGCGCGCCCAGGGCCGCGAGATCGGGCACGTCAACACGGCTGACATGGATGGCAAGGTGCAGAATGCAGCGCGCGTCTGGGGCGTCATCGTGCGCGACGGCCTGGCGTACGTGAACGACAATCAGAACGGGCTGTGGGTGATCCGAATCCAGCCAAAGACAAACGTAGTTCCGTAAGTGACCATCACCTAACGAGAAATACATGAAACGAATCTTTTCCGTTCTACTGATCGCAGCGCCGGTTGCGGCGCAGGAACCTGCGGCTGCGCGCATCGTCGTGACGCCGGCGAATCCGGTCGTCACAGCCGGCGATACGATTCGGCTCAACGCACACGTCGTTGACGCGTCGGGAAAGACTGTCGACGGCGTCAAAGTGCGCTTCCAGCAACAGGGCGCACGATTCGAGGCACTCGTGGACAGCACTGGCCTCGTTATCGGCGGCGTGACCGGCGTTGTGCCAGTCGCGATGTCGGCCGTCATTCCGGGCCAACGTCCGATCGCTCAGCGCGTCGAGGTCAAGATCGTCGCCGGTCCCGCCGCGATCGTAGAACCGGACCCGAGCAGCGCGAAGCTCGCCGTCGGTCAGCGGATCCGTTTCGGCGCAACGGTCAAGTCAAAGACCGGCGACGTGCGCACAGGCGACGCCGTGACATGGCGCTCGTCAGCGCCTAACGTGGTTCGCATCGACAACGACGGCATGGCGACGGCTGTCGCGGCCGGCCGCGCGGCGCTTACTGCGACGAGCGGTGCCGCCAACGGTTCCGTCAACGTGCAGGTCGTGGGGGCGAGTGTGACAACGTTCCAGATCACACCCTCGCGCATCGATGCGCGGCAAGGCGACGTGATTCGCTTCAAGACGGTTGCCAAAAACAGCGCCGGCGCCGCGATCGATGGTCTCTCCGTGAACTGGTCATTCTCGCCCGGCCAAGGCGCGATCGAGCAGGACGGCGCCTTCGTCGGCTATGAAGTCGGCGACTACGTCGTCACAGCTTCGTTAGGCAGCCGCACCGCGCAGGCTGTCGTGCACCTCGCCGATCGCGAAGTGCGCCGGCCCCTCACGGTCGTGGGACGGCTTCCGCGCACACGCTTCTCGACCGAAGAAGTCTGGGTGCACCCTAACGGGAAGAACGCGTACCTCGGCAGCGGCGGTGGCGGCGACGTCCTCTACGCGCTCGACATCAGCAACCCAGCCAAGCCGACCGTCACCGACTCGCTGATCCTCAACACGCGCCGAGTGAACGACGTGATGTCGGATCCGGACGGCAAGTTCATCATCTTCACGCGCGAGGGCGCGTCGGATCGCAAGAACGGTCTCGTCATCGCGTCGATCGAAGATCCTGCCCACCCAAAAGTGATCTCCGAGTTCACCGACGGCGTGACCTCAGGCGTGCACTCGGCTTTCATCTATAAGGATCCGAAGTACGGTACGCACGCGTACATAACGAATGACGGCACGGGCGCTCTGCACGTGCTCAACCTCGACAACCCGGCGCAGCCAAAAGAAGTCGCGCAGTGGCGCACGCCGAAAGCATTCGGCGATGTCGGGCGCACGCTGCACGACATCGATGTGCAAAACGGCTTGCTCTACGGATCGTGGTGGAACGACGGTCTCGTGGTCCTCGACGTCGGCAACGGAATCAAAGGCGGGAGTCCGAGCAGCCCGCAGCTCGTCTCGCAGTACAAGTACGATCTCAACGCACTGTACAAGGATGTCGAGCAGTCGGCTGGGCCAGGATTCATTCGCGGCACGCACACGGCGTGGCGCCACAAGAATTACGTCTTCATCGCCGACGAAGTCTTCCCGGCGCGCGGCGTTCAGGGGGCGAAAGACGCGAGCGCCGGTCGCGCGTATGGCCGCTTGCAGGTGATCGACGTCAGCAACCTCGAGAAGCCGCGATCGGTCGCGTTCTACGAGCCTGAATTTGGCGGCGTGCATAACGTGTGGGTCGCCGGGGACACGCTGTACATGGGCGCGTACAACGCTGGGTTCAGGGCCTTCGATATTTCCGGCGAGCTACGCGGCGACCTGAGGGCCCAGGCGCGCGAGATCGGTCACATCAACACGGCCGACATGGATGGTCGCGTGCAGAACGCAGCGATGGCGTGGGGCGTCGTCGTGAAAGACGGCCTCGCCTACGTCAACGACATGTACAACGGTCTTTGGATCGTGAAGATTGAGCCTAAGACGCAGGTAGTGCCGTAGTTAGGTCTTAATAGCACGTCGTAAGGCAAAACAAATAGGTTTGAGTTGGCAGTTTGCTGTGCAGAGTCTTCAGAAACTTTAGGATGATTCTCGAGACTCCGCACGCAAGGCTAGTCACTCGAAGCTATTTGTTTGGTCCCTAGACTAGGACCTAACGAGCAAGACCTACTTCGACGTTACGAGTATCGCACCGGCATCATTTCCCGTCCCGAACCGCGTCGTCGCATCCGAAGAGCTGAGGTACTCGACCTGCTTGACGCTCGAGGCCTGGATACCGCGCAGTGCCGAGGTGTCGCCGATCAGCGTGCCGTTGAGATAAACCTTGATGGTGCTCATCCCGGCGCCGCCTCCGCCACTTGCCGCACCGGTCACGCGCCCCATCTGACCACGAGTCCGCAGCATGTTGGGACGGATGCGCTCGATCACGTCGTAAACGGTTTCGAGGTTTGCTGCCTCGATCTCGGATTGTGTGATGAGATTGGCGCTTCCGCGCTTCGGCGCGGTGCTGGTGCTCGCGGCCGCAGTTGTCGACGGCGCGGCGGCTGGCGCCTTCGAACCGCCGCTGGC